>JBMSWZ010000165.1:0-4418 GCA_049425105.1 Cephaloticoccus sp. | reverse complement strand
CGGCGTTGCGCGGTTTGAATGCCCGCGCGGAGATCATGTCGGTGACGGAAGGGCGGGTGCCCGCCGACCGATTGCCGGGCGCGGCGCGCTTCGAGGAAACCGCCACGCTGGGCGGAGCGCGGTGGCTGCGGGTGCTGGGCGGGACCAGTGGTGTCGAATTGGCGCGCCCGACGAAACCGGATTTCCCTTGGACCACGTTGGTATTTCGAGAACGCCGGCCCTTCGCGGCGGAAAAACTGGACGCGCTCATCGCCGCGCTGCCGCCGGGCGTGGTGCGCGCGAAGGGTTTTTTTTGGGTGCAGGAGCAGGCGGCGGACATGGGCTACCTGTCGGTGGCCGGCGGGGTGGTGCGCCGCGCCTTCGTCGGCACCTGGGCGGCCGCCATGGTGGGACGCGGATTGGTGAAGCCGGACGAAGTGCCGGCGGCGGCCCGCGCGGCCTGGGCGGAGCCCTACGGCGACCGCCGGCAGGAACTCGTCTTCATCGGCGTGCGCTTCGACCCGCCCGCCCTGCGCACCGCCTTGGAATCGTGCCTCGCCTGAGCGATTCGGTTCCCCCCAAGTTGTAACCTAATACGTTACTTATCGCGGCGCGCGATGGGAGGGAGGGGGCCGTCTCAAAGGCGGACTCGGCGCGCCGCCTTGGCCGCGCGCCCAGGCTGAACCATCCGTTTTACCGCAAGTGGTAACGTATTACGTTACAACGAAGAGTGAACCGAGCGGGGCCGGTTCAGCCCGGTGTCTCGGCTGTTGGTATCGTAATCCATTACCAACGGACGGGAGCCAGGTGAGGGAGGTTGGTCCCGGTTTGATTCGGGCCGGGAGGGAGGGATCAGGTCAGGCGGTAGCGGCGCTTGAGGGTGGTGAAGGGGAAGTGCCGGCCGGGGCAGACGGTGTGGTTGCGGTCGACCCAGCGGTGGACGGTGAGCGTGTGCTGGGGGTGGACCTGGCCGGCGCGGAGCCAGTCGACGAGGTCGAAGGCCGCGGCGAGTTGCTTCGCGCTGGGCCGGCGTTTTTCGAAATTGCCGACGAGACAGATGCCGATGCCGGTGTTGTTGACCTCGGTTTTGCGGACGTGTCCGCCGCGCAGCTGCTTGGTCCAGCGCGGGCCGATCTCGATCTCGCCTTCGCCGGAGTCACGGCCGTTGCCGATGACAAAATGATAGGCGAGGCCGTGCTCCATGCCCCGGCGGCGGTGGCCGGCGTCGTAGGCCTGGGCGTTGCCGTCCTCGATGCCGCTGTGGTGCAGCACGATGTAGCGCCAGCGGTCGTGATCGACGCGAATGTAACGAGGGGCGGCAATGACGGGGGCGAGCGCGGCGGCCTCGGCGGCCTCACCGGGGATGACCAGTTTCTGGTCGGCGAGAATCCGGTCGCCGCTCAGACGATTGCGTTTTTGCAGGTCGGCGACGGAGACGCCGTGCTGCGCCGCAATCGAGGAGAGGGTGTCGCCTTTGCGCACCTTATAGGTGATTTCCCGCCGGCCGGCGCCGAGGAGAGACGGGCCGGCCAGCATCCAGCCGGCGGTGGCGAGCAGGCTGTGGTGCAGGAACTGGCGACGAGGAAGATTCATGGCGACACGCGCAGCGGGTGGACCCGCCCCGCGAGGTTAACACTCCTGTCAAACGACCGGGGCGTCAGCCGGCGCATTTCAAAACGTAGACCACGCCTTGTTCCGAACCGATGGCGAGCAGCGCGTCGTCTGGCGACCACGCGAGTTTGGTGGCGGCGGCGGGCATCTTCACCGTGGCGCGCAGCGGCTTGGCGCGGTCGGGGCTCCACAGCATGACAATGCCGTCGGTCGACGCGGTGGCCAGCAGGCCGTGGGCATGCTGAAACGCGACGGCGCAAAGTTTGGCGTCGTGCGGCAACATGGCCGGCTCGCGCCCCTCGGGGCCCGGGCCGGAGCAATCCCAAACGCAGCAATCGCGGCTGCCCCCGGTGGCGAGCCAACGCGACGAGTGATCAAAGGAGAGCTCCTTCACCTTGCCCTCGTAGCCGTTCATGTGCAGCTCGCCGTCATCCGCCGGAATCCACAGGTGCACGCTCGGGTCTTGGTTGCCCGAGACGAGCCAGCGGCTGTCGGGTGACCATATCAGCGCCTGGATGCCGTTGTTGTAGGGAAATTCCTTTTGCGCGATGAAGTCGTCGGCATCCCACAGGCAGACGCCGCCAAAGTAGGAGACGGCCACGCAGCCGCCGCGCGGCTCCCAGGTGAGCGCGGAAATGGATTTCGGCGCGGCCGGAAAGGTGTGGCGCACGGTGCCGTCCGCTCCCAGGGCCAGCAATTGCCGGCCGGCGGCGGCGGCAAGCCAGGGGGCGTCGCCGCCCGGCCGCCACGCGATGTGTTCGACCCAGGCGGAACCGAGGTCGGCGGTGGCGGTGTGCTGGCCGGCGGTGGCGTCCCAGAACTTCACCGCGCCATCCTGGCCACCGGTAGCGAGGCTGCCGTTGGCGGGATGCCAGGCCACGCAATTGGCGCCATCGTCATGCCCGGGGAGGACGTGGCGCACAGCGCCGTCCGCCGCGGCCAACAAGGTGACGGGCCCCGCGGCGGAAGCGGCCGCGAGGGTGGCGCCGTCGGGCGACCAGGCGAGGTCGATCGCGTAATCGTCGAGGGTCGCGGCCCAGTGTTTGATCAATTCCATGGCGGGAGAGAAGGATGGGCGCCGCGGGGCGGCGTGGTGTCACCGTTGCCGCCTCCGCCGCGGCGTCAAGGCTTGCGCCACGATGCGTAAGCTGGCTGCCTTGGGCGGTTCGCCTCGGATTGGGTGCCGTCGCCGTTTTGGGCTTGTGAGTTGTCCGACGGCTCCGGATAACCGAACGGTTACTTGTTGGTTGTGAAACGCATTTTTCTCATCGTCTTCGCCTTGCTGGGCGGTGCCAGCGCGCTCCTCTACTGGACGGCGCCGGACCGGCATCCGGAGGTGCCGGTGCTCTACTGGATCACGCAGAACGACGAGACCAAGCGGGAAACGATCCGGCTGTTCAAGGAGTGGCGGAAGGAGCGCGGGCTGCCGCCGGTGGACCTGCGCATCGACAACGCCAACCAGGACCCGACGAAGAAACTGGCCCACGGGTTGGCGGGAGTGGGGGCGGACATCTTCGACATCTACAAATTTGAGACCGAGTTGTTTGCCTCGTCCGGCATGTTGCTCGACATCACGGAGCCGGCGAAGGCCCGCGGTTTTTCGCCGGAGGCGACTTATCCCGCCCTGCGCAACGACCTCGTGGTTAACGGCCGCCAATACGGGTTTCCGCGCAATGCCGGCGCGGAGGTGACGTGGTTCAATCGCGAGGCCTTCGCCCGTTACGGCATCCCCGAGCCCAACGAGCGCTGGACCTGGGACGAATTCGAGCAGATCGGCACGGCGTTCGTGAACGCGGCGAACCCGCCCGGCACGCGCGAGCGGTCCTATTTCATCCAGTCGATTAGTCCCGACCTCTTCCGGCGCGGTCTCGGGCTCTCGATCTTCAACGAGACGATGACGGCCTCGATCCTCGATGATCCGCGCAATGCGGAGGTGATGCGCCGGATTTACCGCTGGTTTGTCGAGCTGCGGCTGGTGCCGACGCGGGCGGAGACGCTGACCCTCACGGCGGCGTCGGAGATGGCGGGCAGCGGCGTGTTCTACCTGTTTCATCAAGGGCGGTTCGCGACCCTCAATATCCCGCGCTACGCCTTCATTCGGTTGCGGCCGCTGGGCAAGATGTCGGTCAAAGTGGTCGAGCCGCCCCACAGTGGTTTTCCCAACATGGAATTCAGCACCGGGTTCATCGCCGTCTATGCCGGGACGAAGTATCCGGAGGAGGCGATGAGTTTTCAGGAGTTCCTGACCAGCGCGCCATTCAACGAACTGGTGATCTCCGAAGGGGATTCCCTGCCGCCGGTCCCCAAGTTTCTGCACTCGGAGAAATTCCTGCACCCGGTGGGGCGGGAGGACGAGTGGCACCTGGAGGAGTTCTTTTCGCGGGCGGCGCCGTCCATCGGCATTTCCCTGAGTCGCAGCCCGTTCATCCTCTCGGGTTCGATCTATCGGCTCGTGACCGGCATCGAGTCGGCGGTGGTGGACGGCGTGCTGGCCGGCCAGATCACGCCCGAGGAGGCCGGGCGCATCGAGCAGGACCGCATCAACGACGAGATCGCGCGCAACGTCGCGAAGGACGCCTCGCTCCGGGCGCTTTATGAGCGGCTGTCGGCGGTGCAGAAAAAGATCGACGCGCGCAAGGCCGAGGGCCGGCCCATCCCGGCGGCTTGGATCACCAACCCGTTTCATCTCGCCTATTACCGGGCCCAGGGCCTGTTGGAAGAGGAGGGATCCGAATGAAGACGAAGGCCTCTTTCCGCAAGCTGCCGGTCGCCCTGTTGTTCCTGCTGCCGAATATCCTGGGGTTCATCGCGTTCATCCTCGTGCCGCT
>JBMSWZ010000164.1:0-4470 GCA_049425105.1 Cephaloticoccus sp. | reverse complement strand
GGGGAGGCGGCGCCCTCGCCGCGTCATGCCTTAGAAGGTTCGCCGCGTGGTCTTCACTTCAATCCCGCGATCAACGCCCGGAGCTGCGCCGCGTGGTCCTTCGTGTCGACCTTCTCGGCGATCGCGAGGACGGTGCCGTCTGGCGCGAGGACATACGCCGCGCGCTGCGGGCCGGTGAAGGTGCGGCCATACATTTTTTTCTCCACCACGGAATCCGTCGCTTGCGCGAACAAATCGTCCGGATCACTCGCCAGCACGTAGCCGATCGTCTTCTTCGCGGCGTATTTCCGATGCGAGCCGCAGGTGTCGCGGCTGAGCGCCACGAGGTTGTAGCCGGCGCGATCAAACTCCGCGGCATGCGCCGCGAGACTGTCGTTCTGACGGTCGCAACCCGGCGTGTTGTTCTTCATGTAGACCGAAACAATGGTCGGGCGTGTGAGGAGGTCCTTATACACAACCTCCTTTTCTTCATCATCTTGCACCACCATTAGTGTGAAGTTCAGCTTGAGTTTCCGGCCGGGTTTGATCATGCCCCCAGCGAGTCGAGGAATCGGGCGACGTCAAACCGAAGTCCGCGCGACGGCTTTGACTCATGCAAAAAATTGTCCCAACTTCACCGCGAATGAAGTCCGTCAAGATCCCCGCGTTTGAGCTTTTTCTTCACGAGATGATCCCACTCGCGAAGATGATGGGCGTCGGCGTGGAGGTCAGCGACGACCGCTCGCTTACGCTCAAGGCCCCGAAGGAGCAGAACAAAAATTCGCTCAACACGGCCTTCGGCGGCAGCCTCGTCTCCCTCGCCACTCTCGCCGGCTACGGCGTTGTGTGGGAGCTTATGAAGAGCGACAAGCACGCCGACAAGACCGAGTGGCGCATCGTCGTGAAGGAGAGCCGCGCGGCCTACCGCCGCCCCGTGATCGGCGACCTGCGCGCGATCTGCGAGCGTCCGGCCCAGGCCGCGATCGCCGAGTTCAAGGCCGCGCTCGCCCGCTACGGCCAGGCCAAGCTCAAGCTTCACGCCAAGGTCGTCGAGGAAGGCCGTACCGCAGTCGACGTCACCGCCGCTTTCGTCGTCTCGCGCTAAGGGCACGCCTCTAATGTAGGGCGGGGTCGCCGTCCCCGCCTTTCTTTTTCCGCTATCCGTGTTATCCGCGCAATCCGCGGCCTAAAAACTCCGACTACCGTCCGCGCCGCTCGTCGCGTTCCTTCAGCCACACGACGAAGAGCACGAGCAGAAACGCCACCGAGAAGAACGCGAGAAACGCGAGCCACGACGCGCTTGGCCGCGCGAGGTCGATCGGAAACAGCAGCTGTTGACCGAGCAGAATGAAGAAAATGATCACGGTGTTCTGCCACTGACGCTCGCCGAAGCCGACGCACCGCAGCGTGCCCCACACCAGTCCGGCCATCATCGCCACGATCAGGAAATGATCGGGCAGATTCGGATTCGCGAGAAACCCCGCGACGGCGAAGACCAAGGCCACCGCGGCGGCAACTTGATTGGAGAATCGCCGCAGCGACAGGGAATGAGGTTCCTCGTCCGCCATCGCGTCGCTCAGATGTGTTTGGAGTCCGCCTCGTCCTTTTGGACGTAACCGGAGTCCTGCCGCTGGTGGTTGACGGCGTTCTTCTTCAGGTAGGCCTGGTAAACGTCGTCCGCGGTCATGCCGAGGGTCTGCGCGAGCGAGACGAGAAAATGAAACAGGTCGACCACTTCCACCTTGGCGTTCTGCTCGTCGAACTTTTGGTATTTTGCCCACCACTTCCACGGCACGCTGTCGATCAGCTCGGCGGTTTCCTGCTGCATCGCGCGCGTGTAATTCAGGATCCACTTGGCCTTCTCCTCGTCCGTCGGCGGCGGCAACGAAACGCCAATGCGCTGGTTCAGCGCGTCCTGCATGCGGAAGATTTCTTCAAGCTTGTCCATGGCAGCACCGTGCGGGATGCCCCCGCGGCTTGCAAGTCCGCACCCGGGCCGGACGCATCTTCCTTAACCCCTCATGGAGAACTGATTGCACACCCCTTCGGACTCCCCCCCGCCCCGGGGCGGGAAAATAGGATTGCTCCATCACGCTGATTCAGCGGTATTAACCACTTCTGATCGATGTCGAGCCCGCCCTGCGCGGTTCCGTTGATCACTCACAACCCGGCTGCTCCCGCTTTTTTTGGCGGCGAAGCGCCTTAGCTAACAAACACACATAACCATGTCAGATACAGCCACGTCCGGCAGCACGGCCACTGAGCCCGCCGCGACGACCCCCGCCAACTCCGGCGGCGAAACGACGTCGAACTTCTCGTTCGGCACCTCCCGCGGCTCCGGCCTGGCCCGCGGCAAGCACAAAGGCAAGGCCGCGGCTCCCGCCGCCACCAACGCCCCGTCCAACGAGGGCTATCAACCGACCGCCATCGAGGTCATCACGCCCAAGAGCGAATACACCAATCCCTTCGCCCCCGAGACGCCCGCCCCCGCGGAGCCGGCTCCGGTGAAGGCCGAAGCCCCGGTCGAAACCCCGGTTGCCTCCACCCCCGCCCCCGCGCCGGTGGAAGCTTCCGTTCCCGCCAAGCCCGCCGCCCCCGCGGCGCAGGTTGAAACGCCCATCGTCGCGCCCACCGCCGAAGTCTCCGCTCCCGCGGAAGAGCCGAAGGCGGAGCTGAAAATCCTTCCCCCGACGGAGACGAAGGTTTCCACGTCGAGCTGGGAAGCGCCGGCCGCCCGCGAAGGCGAGTCGTCCCGCCGCCACGAGGAACGTCCGACCTTCCGCCCGGAACGTCGCGAGCGCCGCGAACGCGGTGAGCGCAACGACCGCCCCGCCCGCGCCGAAAACGGCGAAGGCCGCGGTCGTCGCGAGTCCCGCGACTTCACGCCCGAGGCCCGCGAACCCCGCGCCCCCGAGGCCAAGCCCGCCAAGTCCGGCGGTTTCCTCGGCTGGCTCAAGGGCCTGTTCGGCGGCACCACGGAAGCCAAGCCGACCGACTCCGGTTCGCGCGAGCAGCGCCAGCACCGCCGCCGTCATCGCGGCGGCCGCGGCCGCAAGCGCCACGGCGACGGTGAAGGCCGCGAGCACCATCAGGGTGGTCATCACCAGGGTGGCCACCACCAGGGCGGCGAAGGCCGCGAGCACGGTCAAGGCGACCGTCCGCGTCGTCGTCGTCGCGGCGGCCGCAACCGTCGCGGTGACAACCGCCACGGCGAGCCCCGCTCCGAAGGCCAGCAAGGCGGCGGCGCGATCTGATCGCCCGCCCTTTCCTTTCAAGGCGCCCGTGCGAACGGGCGCCTTTTTTTGCGCCAATTCACCGGTGCCGGCGCACAGTATTCTCTTTCCTCCCATGACGTCCGCCCCTTTCCTGTGGGCTTCATGGCTGACCTCATCGTCAACGGCGGCAAACCCCTCTCCGGCACCCTCACGCCCTCGGGCAACAAGAACTCCGTCCTGCCCGTCCTCTGCGCCACGCTGTTGACCGACGACGAGGTCATCGTGCGCAACGTCCCCAACATCACGGACGTCGAGAAACTGGTCACGTTCTTCGCCGAGCAGGGCTCGCGCGTCGCGTGGGACCGCGCCGCCTGCACCATCACCATCTGCCACGCGACTTTCGATCCCGGCCGCCTCAAGGGCGAGCTGCCCGCGGGCATGCGCAGCGCCGTGTTGCTGTTCCCGGCCATCCTCTACCGGATGAAGAAACTGCGCCTCCCGGCCAACGCCAAGGGCTGCTCGCTCGGCATTCGCGAACTCGACCCGCACCTGGAGATCTTGGAAAAGCTCGGCGCCCGCCTCTCGCGCGGCACCAACGTCACGCTCTCGCTGAAAAATCGCTTTCGCGGCGCGCGCCACTGGCCCGACTACATGTCGGTCACCGTCACGGAAAACTTTGCCATGGCCGCGGCGATGGCCGACGGCGAGTCCGTCCTCATTAATGCCGCCAGCGAGCCGCACGTGCAGGACCTCTGCGCCGTCCTCGCCGGCATGGGCGCGCGCATCGAGGGCATCGGCACCAGCCAGCTGACCATCACCGGCGTAAAGGCCCTGCATGGCGGCGACTTCACCATCAGCTCCGACCACCACGAGATCGTCACCTTCCTCGCGCTCGGCGCCATCACCGGCGGTGAGGTGCGCGTGAAGCAGTCCGTGCCGCTGCACTTCGACCTCATGGGCCGCGCGTTCGCCAAGCTCGGCGTCAACGTCACCCACCGCGGCGACACCGCCGTCGTGTAGCGCAACCAGTCGCTGGTCGGCGCCGTGCAGGAGGTGCTGGTGGAAATGTTGGATATAATGAAAGTGTGTAGTAAGTACCCTTGATTGTAAATAAATGAAACTTAATCATATTAACTAATTTATCTACAAAAATTTCACTATCATCTGTTGGTTGGAGTGGTCCTGGTGGAGTAATTTTACCAGGGTCTGTTATGATTGCACCTGTTAGTTGTAAATTACTAATTGCACCCATTGCTGGTGTTGATGGTGGTATTGA
>JBMSWZ010000163.1:0-4517 GCA_049425105.1 Cephaloticoccus sp. | reverse complement strand
CGTAGGCCAAGTGGATGGTGCTGCTGCCCAGCCCCCGGATCTTAAAATGATCCGCCAGCACCGCCGCGTGCGGCGCGTAGCGTTTGTCGTAAGGACTGTGAAATCCCACCACACTTTGCTGATTCAAGACCCCGGGTTTCAAGCCGGCCGGCCGCGCCCCGTCGGCGACACCATAACCCGGCCCGCCTTGGATCAGGTGCCGGCGGGCCAAGTCGTAGACAAAGCCGTAGATCGGGTCGCCTTCTCGCATCAGGGCCAATCCGATTGCGCAGTGTGGAATTCCCCGCGCGTAGTTGTTGGTGCCATCGATGGGATCCAACATCCAACTATACCTGGCCGTGACCGGAATCGGCGGCCCCTCGTGCGCGAGTTCCTCGCTGAAGAATTGATCTTCGGGAAAGGTCGTTTGCAGCGTCGCGAAAATCCCCTCCGAAATCGCAATGTCGACCGGCGTTACCCGGGTGCCGTCGGCCTTCCACTCACTGCGCGCGCGGCCGAACTCCCGGTGCAAGCGCTCGGTTTGAGCGAGCACGGCGGCGCGGCCGGCTTCGAGTCGGGCGGAAATCTCGGATTCAGTTCCCATTCCACCATTGTCGGCGTGGCGCACGCGCTGTCAAAGCCGGGTGCGCGCCTGGATCCTCGCTCCGTTACTTCGCCCCAGGGCGGCGGCGCTTCAATTGATGGCCGTGACGCACCACGCCGGCCTTGCCGCCCAGGTTTAGCCGATCCATGGCCTCGGCCAACCGTCGCCGCTTATCGTCTCCTTCGGCGAACAACCCCAGCTGTGCCGGCTGGTCCTCCACATTCGAAAACCGCACGCTGACGAGCCGCAGCGGGTGGGATTTTCGCCAGGCGGCTTGCAACAACGGCCGGACCAAGGGGTAAAACGGCGCCTCCACGTCCACGGCCTCCGCGAGGGAGCGGCCGTGCGATTCCTGGGTAAAATCAGGATAACGCACCTTGATGGTCATCGTTCGCACCTGTTTGCCGTCCGCCCTCACCTTGACGAGCAAGGCATCCACCATGCCCTTCAGCACGCGTTCGACTTCGCCGGCATCCCCGACGTCGCTGAAGAACGTCTCTTGCTGCGAATAGCTCTTGGCTTCATCCCGGTAGACCTCGACCTCGCGGTCATCTTCGCCGCGTGCCATGGCCACCATGTCGGGCCAGGCTTGGCCGAACACGGCCTCCAGCTTGCGTTCGTCCAAGGCGAGGATGTCGCGCACCTGCCGCAGGCCCCGGGCATTGAGTTCAGCTTCTGTTTTAGCGCCCACTCCCGGCAGTTTGCCGATGCTCAACGGTCCAAGGAACGCTGCCTCCGCGCCCGGCTCCACCGTGACAAATCCACGGGGTTTCCGTAGTTTCGACGCAATCTGCGAGACCAGACGATTGCTCGCGATTCCGATGGAGACCGGAATCTTTAGCTCCGACCAAATGCGCTCCTGCAATCCCCGCATGGACGTTTCGATCGCCGCCGTGCTTTTCAATCCGCAAGGGCCCAAATCGAGATAACCCTCGTCAACCGAGTTGCGCTGCACCAGCGGCGTGACGCTCTCGCACAGATCGAACATCTGCCGGGACACGCGACCGTAGAGTCCCGAGGTATGCTCCAGGAGAATCAGGTCCGGACACACCCGGAGGGCGCGCTGCGTGGGCATCGGGGTGTAAACACCGCACGCCCGCGCCTCATACGAGGCCGATGAAATGATTCCGCGTTCCCGGCCCCCCACCGCGCACTTCGTGCCCCGCAGGTCCGGCCGCAGTGCTAGCTCGCACGACACGAAGAACGCGTCGGCGTCGAGGTGGACGATAGTTGGCAAACCCGCGGGCATGCCCCAATCGACGCACAATTCACCGACCCCGACAATCCCGGGACCGCTCAGCCCTGGGTATTGAAGGGCAATTCGTCGCGGGCCAGGGAGACCAATGCGGAGAGCTCGTCGGCGGCGACCCGGGCGTAGACCAGGACGCACTCCCGGCCTTCCATCACCGCCACGCAGAAGTCGCCTTCAGCCGTGCCGTGCACCGCGTGAAACACGAGCACGGTGCTTTCACCATCGATCACCTTGATCATGCGGGTCCAACCCCGTTTCACCAAGGCGGCCTCCGCTTCGCTGCAGAGGGTGGCGAATTCGGCGGCGGTCGACTCCTCGACCCGCTCGTAGACCCCGACGCTGACCCGGCGCACGGAGGCCAAGGCAGCGCGCACCTTGGCCATTTCGTCATTCTGCACGAAACCAGCGGCCAAGCGAGCAACGCCCAGGGTCCCTCCCCCGACATCCAATTGAATGCGGGTCTGCCACGTGCCGGTCTCCGGCACCAAGAGGTGGTCCCGCACCACGACCAGGTCGCGCATCGGGGTGACGAAGGACCACACCGCCGCCCCGAGGCAGAGCCAAGGGGCGATGATGGCGGCGACGATCCAGGGCCAGATGCGGCGCCGACGGGTAATGACAGGAGGAGTGTCCATGGGAGGGCGAGCTTGAGGGTTCAGGCGGCCTCGGCTGGTGCGGCGGCGTTGAGCTTCAGTTCGCGCAGCGGGCGGATGTTGAGCTTCTCTGCTATCGCGGCGATCTGGTCCGCCCGGATGTTGCCAACGACGTTTACCAGGACGGCTTCGCCGTCGTGACTCAACACCGTGACCACAAGTCCATCGATGGCATCGTCGGAGGACGTCTTCACGAAGATGGCCACATCGTCATCGCCTTCGTCCTTGGCGGCGCGAACGGTTACGACCTGCTCCCAGCCGGCAGCGACGAGGTCGGCGCGGATCCGATTCAGATGGGCAAGATTCGCTTCGCGATTCGTGTCGTCCAGCCCCGCCACATGAACGCGCACACCGCGAATATTGCGGAGCAGCTCGGCCGCCTCGGGCTCGTCCATGGCCACGATGGTGGCCGCAAAATTCAGGATACCGGGCTTGAGATTAACCTCGACGTATTCACGGCCCTTGGCGGGGACGAGCGCGCCGAAATCGACTGCACCGGCATCTTTGGCATGGAGGGAAGCAGCGGTCACGAGGACGGCGGCGGCGAGAAAACTGCGAAGGGTGAGTTTGTTCATGGGGATGGGAGGTTGTGCCCCCAGAACACCGCGAGCTGCCCCCCTGTTGCAGAAATCTTATTTCCCGGCGATCCCGGCCCGCCATCGCGCCAAAGCCCGTCCGGTCAAGGATCGCGGTTCGTCCTCGATCCCCTCACGCGCGCCGGCGTAAACCATCTCGCCGCCCGCTTTGCCTCCTCCGGGCCCCAGATCGATGAGCCAATCGGCCAGATTCAGCACATCGAGATTGTGTTCGATGATGATCACGGTGTTGCCGGCATCGCGCAGCTTGAAGAGCAGGTCCATCAGGCGCTGGATATCCACCCAGTGCAGCCCGGTCGTAGGCTCATCGAGGATGTAGAGGGTCTCGCCCTGCTGCCGCTTGCTCAGCTCCAGCGAGAGCTTCAAGCGCTGCGCCTCGCCGCCGGACAAGGTCGGCGCCGGTTGCCCCAGTTGCAGGTAACCCAGGCCCACGGCATCGAGCGTCGCAAGTTTGTCGATCACGCGGGGAATATTCCGGAAGAGCGTGATCGCCTCGCGCACCGTCAGGTCGAGGACGTCGGAGATCGAGTGGCCGTGAAACATCACCTCGAGCGTTTCCCGGTTGAATCGCTTGCCACCGCAACTCGGGCACGGGGCGTAGGCGTCGGCCATGAACTGCATGTCCAGCTTGATCACACCGTCGCCCTGGCAGCGCTCGCACCGACCGCCGCGGACATTGAAGGAAAATCGACTCGCTTTGTAACCCCGCACCTTGGCCAACGGCACCTGCGCAAACAACGCCCGCAACAGATCCAGCAGGCCCACGAAAGTGGCGGGATTTGACCGCGGGCTCCGGCCAATCGGGCTCTGGTCAACCAGCACCAGTTTCTCGAAGAAATCCAAATTCTCGATTGACCGATGCGCGCCCGGCAGCGCCTTGGCGCCGTTGAGCTTGCGCGCGGCAGCCGTGGCGAGGATGTCGTTCACCAGGGTGCTTTTGCCAGAACCACTCGGACCGGTGACGCAGGTCAGCAGGCCGACCGGAAACTTCACGTCGATGCCCTTGAGGTTGTGCTCACGCGCCTCGCGCACGGTCAACCAGGCGCCGGTCGGCAATTTGCTGCCGGCCTCGTTTTCCACCGCAAGCCGCCGGGAAAGATAGGCGCCCGTCTGCGAAATCTTGGCGGGCAGTTTCAGGCACGCCGCGGGACTGCCCTGAAAGAGCACTTCGCCACCCTCGGTCCCGGCGCCCGGACCCAGCTCAATGAGCTCATCGGCCATTCGCATCGTGTCCTCGTCATGCTCCACGACGAGCACGGTATTGCCGCGGTCGCGCAGCTCTTGGAGCTGGCGCAGCAGCCGTTCGTTGTCGCAGGGATGCAATCCCACGCTGGGCTCATCGAGCACGTAAATCACGCCCATCAGGCCCATGCCGAGCTGCGTGGCCAAACGCACTCGCTGCGCCTCGCCACCAGACAAGGTCGCGTAATCTC
>JBMSWZ010000162.1:0-4519 GCA_049425105.1 Cephaloticoccus sp. | reverse complement strand
GTGATGTCGTCCGGCCAGGCAAAACCCTGCCGCAGGCGCGACAGCTCGGGGATCACCTTGGAGACATTGCCGGTGAAATACCACAGCTGCCAGCGGTAGGCGTCCTTGATCTTTTCGATCGGCGACGGCGACGGCCCGCGGAGTTCGAGCCGGGTGCCGAGTTCTTTCTCCACGAGCTTGGCCCACTGCTCGGCGTAAAACTTCAGCTTCTCCGGATTCGGCCCACGAAACAGGTGATGAATCAGGTGCCGGTAGGGCGGATACTTGAAATCGCGGCGCAGCTTGAGCTCGGCCGCGCTGAAACCGGCGTAGTCGGCGTGGCGGGAGAACTGGATCGGCTCCGCCTGCGGCGTGAAGGTCTGCACGATCACCTCGCCCGCCCGGTCCCCCCGCCCCGCGCGGCCCGCCACCTGCACGAGCAACTGAAACGTCCGCTCGCTCGCGCGAAAATCCGGGATGTGCATCGAGATGTCGGCGTCGATCAGGCCGACGAGCGTCACGTTGGGAAAGTCCAGGCCCTTGCCGATCATCTGCGTGCCCACTAGGATGTCGATCGCGCCGGTGCGGAACTGCGCCAGCACCTCGCGGAACCGGTTTTTCTTCGCCATCGTGTCGGTGTCCATCCGCTCGATCCGCGCCCGCGGCACCACGCGGCGGACGGCCTCCTCCACGCGCTGCGTGCCCAGGCCGCGCCAGCGAATCTTCGGCGACCGGCACTTCGGGCACACGTGGGGCGCCGGACGCTCCTCGCCGCACAGGTGGCAGCGCAGGCGTTCGTCGCTGCGATGGTAGGTCAGGCTGATGCTGCAGTGCTCGCATTCCTCCACGTGCCCGCATTCGCTGCAGAGCATCGACGAGGAATAGCCGCGGCGATTGATGAACAGGATGGTCTGCTCGCGCTTCTCGAAGCGGTCCTGCATGGCGCGGACCAGGCGCTGCGACAGCGTCGTCAGCCCGCGGGACCGCATGATCTCGATGCGCATGTCGACCACGTCGATGTGCGGCAGCTGCCGGGAGTCGACGCGCTGGGTGAGCTCCAGCAGCTGGTATTTCCCCGCCTGCACGTTGGCGAAGCTCTCGAGCGACGGGGTCGCCGAACCCAGCACGCAATGCGCATGGTTGAGCTTGGCGCGATAAACCGCCACGTCGCGGCCATGGTAGCGCGGCGTCTCGTCCTGCTTGTAGGCCGGCTCGTGCTCCTCGTCCACGACGATGAGCCGCAGGTCCTGCACCGGGGCAAAGACCGCCGAGCGCGCGCCGACCACCACGCGGGACTCCCCCGTCGCCAGCGCCAGCCACCCGTCCAAGCGCTCGCCTTCGCTCAAATGACTGTGCCACACGACGCACTTGTGCCCCGGGGCGATGGCCTCGAGCCGCGAGCGCAGGCGCGCCACGGTTTGCGGCGTCAAGGCCACCTCGGGCACGAGGAAGATCACGCCGCCGCCGGTCTTCAGCGCATGGTCGATCGCATGCAGATAAACCTCCGTCTTGCCGGAGCCGGTCACGCCGTGCAGGAGGCTGACGCCGAATTTCCCCGCCACGATATTCCCCTCGATCGCCGCCGCCGCGGCCATCTGCTCGGGGTTCAGCACGGGCGGTTTGGCGGCGGCAAGTTCGCCTCCGGCCCAATCGTCAGCGTAAGCCTCCCGCACGACCCGGCGGAGGGTCTCCTGGACCAGACCGCGCTTTACCAGCGCCGTCGCCGTCGCCGCGGTCACGCCCAGCCGGCGGAGCACGAGGGCCTTGGCCTGCGGCCGGTATTGCTGCGCCAGAAAGTCGTAAAGCTTGGCTTGCTGCGGCGCGCGCTTGCGCAGGGCGGCCAGTTCGTCCGCCGGCGCCGGCCGCACGGCCGCCAGCAGCTTCTCCTCCTTGATGCCCGCGCCGCTGCGCACCGCCGCGGGAATCATCGTCTCGATGATCCCGTCGAGCGAAGCCGCGTAGTAAACCGCCATCCACTGGGCGAGGCGCAACAGCTCCGGCGTCAAGGCCGGGAAAGCGTGCACCACCTGCGCCACGCTCTTCAGCTTGTCGATCGGGTAGTCCTTCGGCGCCCCCACCTCGCCGACGACCCCCAGCCGCAGCTGGTTCAGCACCGGCACCCGCACCAGCGACCCGACCTGCAAGTCCGCGCGCATCGTCTCCGGCACGCGGTAGTGCAGCAGCTTGTCGAAGCCGGCCAGCGGATGAACGCCCACAATCATGCGCGCATGACGCCGCGGCGCCCCCGGCATGGCAAACCTGAACGCGCGCCGGCACGAACGGATTGACACCCCCCGGGGGCGGACCAAACAGTCTTTCCGTGAGCAACGCCGCCGCCCGTGAGAAGTTTCGCCAATACCTGATCAAGAAGGGGCTGCGTGTCACCAACCAGCGGCTGGCGATCTTCGACGCCGCCTTCGAGCGCAAGGAGCATTTCACCGCGGAACAGCTCCTCGACTATGCCCGGGCGTTGGACGACTCCGTGTCGCGCGCCACCGTCTACCGCACCCTGCCGATCATGACCGAGAGCGCCCTGCTCCGCGAGGTCGACATCGGCACGGGCGAGAAGTTTTACCACCCCGCGACCGGCGAGTCCACCCAGGTCGCCCAGGTGGTCTGCGTGGACTGCGACAAAATCTTCGAGATCAGCGCCCCGTTCATGGAATGGTATGGCAGCACCGTCTCGTCCAAACTCGGCCTGACCCCGGTCTCCCAACGCCTGCAAGTCAGCGCGCAGTGCGACACCTTTCGTCGCACCGGCACCTGTCCGCGGCGCGGCTGATGGCCATGGACAAGAAGGGCGACCCCGAGTTCGACATCGGTTTCTACGAAGGCGTGCTCCGGCGGTCGCCGGATTACACTGAGGTGATTGAGATTCTTGGCGCGCTCTACACCCGGCAGGGGCGCATTGCCGACGGCCTGCGCATGGACCGCCGGCTCGTCCGGCACCTGCCGGAAAATCCGACCGCCCACTACAATCTCGGCTGCAGCCTCGCGCTCATGAAACGCCCCACCGACGCCCTCCGCGCCCTGCGCCGGGCGATCGAACTCGGCTATTCCGACGCCGACTGGATGGAGCAGGACCCCGACCTCAAGGACCTGCGCAAACGCCCCGAATTCGGCGCCTTGTTGCAGCAGCTCAAACCACAAGGCTGAATCCGTCCCGCGTGCCGGCGCGCGACGGAACCGTCACTGGGGCAAATTACGCGCCGCTTAACGCAGGCCGAAGACAAGCTGCAGCATGGTCTGAAGATCCGAGGCCGGCACCCAGCGGCTGCCGCGCCGAATCACGATGTCCTTGGACCGCTCACGCTGCCGCACTGATTCATCCACCTCGACGACGCGCATTTCGTTGCGCGCCAGGCCGCGAACCTCATCGGCATCCAGCGCCCGCCAGCGGAACGGCAGGCCGGTCCAGTCACAGGTCACCTCCCAACCCGCGACGAGCAGTGGTGGTTGCGTCACCACCAACGCCGGATAGCGCCGCACCAAATCCGGTGTCTGCGCGGTTGCGATGCGCAACGTCACCGCCGGCTCCAAGCGCGCAAAGGCATCGCGCATGGTTTTGATACGGCCGGCGCGCCAGTCGTTGAAGAATGCCAGGGGATCGATGCCCATCAGGTTCATCCCGTTGTAAACGCCGTGCTCGTTGCGGCTGCCGAATTTCTTCCAGTCATACCAGTCCTGGAACCGGTCGGTCAGGCGCAGCCCGATTTCGAAATGCAGATGCGCTCGTGCCTTGGGGATGGCGTAGCCGCTCGCACTGCGACCCATCGTGCCGAGCGTCTGGCCACGCGCCACCGCCGCGCCCGGACGCACCCCGGGGGCGATCGCCGCCAAATGGGCGTAAAGCGTGTAGACCCCGGGCTGCTGCCCCGGGTGCTCCAGCACCACGTAGCGACCGTAACTGCTGTGTCCGGGCACGGTGCTGACGTGCCGCACCACGCCGTCGAGTGCCGCAAACACCGGGTCCGTCGCCTCGCCGCGCTTGTCGTGCCGCAGGGCCTTCAGGTCGACGCCCTCGTGAAATTGGCGGCCGTTCGTGCGCACCCCGCCAAACCCGCCCGACGCCGGATCGCCCGAGCCCGCTTCTTGAAAGAACACGGTGCTCGACTGCCCCTGCGCCCAGGCCGGGTTCGGAGTCGGCCAGGTCAACTCCAACGGAGCCGCCGGCAGGGCCGGCAGCCACGCGGCCACGAGCATCCCCAGCCAAGTTACCCGTTTCATCGCGCCTTTGCCGCCTGCGACTGCAGTGCGGCCGTCGTCCGGTTCAAGTCCTGCACCAAAGCAGGCAAGGCATCATCCGGCAGCTCCGCAAAGATAAAAAGCACTCCGCCCTCGATCGCCCGGTCCAGCACCCGCGCGCCCACCGGCTGGCCGTTGATCATCAGCACGAGCCGGCTGCCCAGATGCGCCGCACTCAAACGATAAAGGTCCCGCGCCGCGCCGGGTGTGAGCCGGAAGGCAAGGCAGCGCCCCAGTTCGACGTCCGCCTCGGCCACGCCCGCCACGTCGAATTCGCTGAGCACCGGCTTCGGTT
>JBMSWZ010000161.1:0-4524 GCA_049425105.1 Cephaloticoccus sp. | reverse complement strand
GGGGGGGCCGCCGAAAGGAAGCGCGGTTGATCGCGTATCCGGATCAGAACTTCACCTTGACGCCGACGTTGTAGCTCAGCGGCAGACCGAGGAAGACCTCGGCGCGCTGGGCGCTGTGGGACGGCGCGCTGCTGATCGCCTCGTAGGAGCTGTTGTCGGTCGCGTCGGACACGTAGACCTCGTCGAAGAGGTTGAACACGTGGGCGAACACGCTGACGTCGAACTTCCGGAAATCGAGCGGCAGGTTGTAGTTCACATGCAGGTCGTAGACCGTGTAGCTCGGGATCTGCCAGGGCTGGCCGCGGTCCGCCGGGTTGGTGCGGGACTCGGGCGTGTAGTCCGACCAGTAGCGGTCATACCAACGGCCCTGCAGTTTGACCGACAGGCCGCGGGTCGGGTAGACCGTGACGGCGTAGGCAATCTGGCTTTGCGGGGCATCGCCGACCATGAGGTCCTTGATGTAGATCGTGCCGGAGGACGGCAGCGCGGCGCCGGAGGTGATGTCGTTCACCTCGGATCTCACGTCGTTGGTGTAATACCAGTCACCGATCGAGACGGCCGCGTCGAAACGCACCCACTTATTGGGCTGGTAATAGCCCTCGGCCTCGAAGCCCGAGTAGTTCGAGTCGATGCCGCGGAGGTAGGTGATCGTGTTGGCGGTCTCGTTGACGGACGACACCGTGCGGTTCTTCCACTCGGTGTAGTAGTAGCCGGCCGACACGCCGATCTTGTTGTCAGGCGACTTGTAGCGGACGCCGACCTCACCGGAGGTGAACTTCTCGTTGTCGGTGTCGACCAGCACGCCGGTGACGTCGTTGATCACGCCGTCGAAGATCGGGGCCTTGGAGACGAAACCGAGGTTGCCGTAGACACTGAACTCATCGGTGATCGAATACTTGACGCCACCCTTGATCTGGTCGCCGTCGGTTTTGCCCGGGTCGAGCGAGTAAACGCCACCGCTGGCATCCTTGCGGAAGGGATCCTTGTAGGAGTAGTCGACGTAGGAATAGCCCACCACGCCGAAGGCGTAGAGCGGGCCCTGCTCGTATTGCGCCTGCAGGAAGAGGCCCAGCCAATCGACGGTGTTGATGTTGTAGTAGTCGACCTTGTCGCCGAGGCCCTTGCGGGCGGTGGCGCCATTGGCCTCGAACTCGCTGTATTGGCCGGGGCCCGCGATGTAGTAGGAGCCACCAAGCAGATCACGAATTTCGCGGTAGTGCTCGATCTCAGCCGTGCGCCAGTCGATACCGGCGGTGACGCTGAGGGCGTCGCTCACCTCATAGGTGGCCTTGGACACGATGCCGAACTGGTCTTGGTTGTTCACGCTGTTGCGCAGGATGCCCAAGGACTGGCCGGCCGGCTTGGTGCGGTCACCGCGGACGGTGGTGGTGCCGGCATTGGCCGCGATCGTCTTGTCCCAGTCGTAGGCGCTGCCATACAGCGGGTTGCTGTTCGGGACGAAAGCGAATGCGCGGGAGCTGCTGGCAAAACCATAGACGCCAACCGTGTTGGCGAGCGTGCCGGAGCCACCACCACGACCGCCGGAGTAGTAAAACACCGACGTGACCTTAAGCTGGTCGCTGATGGTGGAATACCAGTTCAGGTTGACCTGGGGTTTGTGGAAGAAGTTCTCACGCTCGTTGAGGAAGCCGCCGTCGTGGCGGGTATGGGTGCTGCCCCAGAAATACTGCTGGCCGGTGTAGGACGGGCTGACAGGGGCGTAATTGGGATTGAAGGCATTGCCGGCGTTCTGGGCACCGACGTTCAGCGCCGCCGTGATGTCAGCTTGGCTGTAGCCGAGGCTGCGAGCGTAGTCGGCATCGTAGGCCGCAATGTTGGACGCAAACGTGCGCTGGCCGTGGCGCTGCGGGGCGCCGATGGCGAAGAGCTCGAGACGGTTGGTCTCGTTGACCTTCCACGAGGTGCCGATGTAATAGCCGTAGCCATCGGTCCACGTGCCGCGGACGTAACCGTCGCCCGTCTTGGCCACGAGGCCCACGGTCATGGCGAAGGTGTCGTTGAGCAGGCCGGTGCTGAGCACCGCGGTGCCCTTGAGGAAGCCGTCGTTGCCGACTTCAACCTTGAACGAACCCTCGCGCTTGTTGGCCGCCGGATCGGTGATGATGTTCATCGTGCCGCCGATCGAAGGCGTGGGGAGCGTGACGTTGCTGAGGCCGCGCTGCATCTGGATGGTGCTGGTCACGTCGCCGAGACCGTCCCAGTTCGACCAGTAGAGCCAGCCGTTCTCGATGTCATTGGTGGGAACACCGTTGATCAGGATCGAGATGTTGCGCTGGCTGAAGCCGCGGACGTTAACGCGGGCATCGCCCGCGCCACCGGAGTCAGCCGAAGCGTAGACCGACGGAGAGCTGTTCAGCACGAGCGGGATGTCGCGGGAGCCGAGCTCGGCCGCGATCGTTTCTTTGCCAATTTCCGTGAAGGCCACGGGGGTCTTGCCCGCGATGGCTTGGTCGGAAAAGCTTTTCATTTCCGAGATCTCGAACGTGTCGAGAATCACAACTTCGTCGTCACTGGGCACGCTCTGTGCCGCCAGGGACAACGGAAGACTGGCCGCCAGAACGGCAATCAATCTCAGGTATTTTGAGCTATTCATGGTTTGTGGTGTGTTTGTGTCAGTTCGCGGAGTGATTCCGGTCGAATTCTGCTGCTATCCGATGTTGGGGAATTTGACTGGTCAAGAGCCAATCAGGACGTCTCCAAAAGGTAACAGACGGGCTTTTTCGCATCCCACACAGCACTATCGGTGCCACTGACCCCTCAGGGCCACTCACCGCCGATTTCATCGAGCAGAATCGGACCCCGGTAAAGGCGCTGGTAAACCACCAGCCCGAGTTGGAACCCGCTCTGGGGGAAACTGGCCGGCATATTAACCAAAATGATGCGTTTCAGGCCAAATCCCGCCGTTTTGGCGTCCCGCAGGCGGGCTTTGGTCCAGGCATGATTGACGGTCATAAGCAGCGCCACGTTGTCCGCGACGGTAAAGGCATGCTGCAGGAAGCGGCGAATTTGGCTCCACGGTGGGTTGGTCACGATCCAATTCACCGGATCATGCCAAGCGTAGAAGTCGCGCCCGCGCTTGATCTCGCACCATTCGGCGCCTGGCGGTAGTGCGGACAAGAAGGCGCCCTCGCCGGCACAGGGCTCAAGGATCCGCCCGGCGGGCTGCAGGGCGGCGGACCAACGCTCGAGCCAAGGGCACCGGCGTCTGGATGTCGTCATTGCTGACGTAATTGCGGTTGGGTTGGCTGCGCATCGCGACCGGCAGTACGAAAGAGGCCCGGTCCTTCTTTCGAAGAACCGGGCCAAAAACCTGGCAACGACCTACTCTCGCGGGACCTATCGTCCTACTACCATTGGCTGCTCGGGGCTTAACGGCCGTGTTCGGGATGGGAACGGGTGGAACCCCCGGCAAATGATCACCAGGAAGGGGAGCCCTTGCGGGCAATTGACGAAAATCTGGGGTGCGTAAGAAGGTAAAATAAACGCCTTAGAATCAAGCGTATAGCTGCATAAACCGGCAAGGTCATTAGTAGCAGTAAACTGAACACCTTACGATGCTTACATTTCTGCCCTATCAACCGGGTGGTCTACCCGGACCTTGCACCGGCCGAAGCCGGATTGTGATCTTATCTTGGGATGGGCTTGGCGCTTAGATGCTTTCAGCGCTTATCCCTTCCGAACATAGCTACCCGGCGCTGCCGCTGATGCGACAACCGGAACACCAGAGGTTCGTCATTCTCGGTCCTCTCGTACTAGAGAATGAACCCCTCAAATCACGGACGCCCACAGCGGATAGAGGACCGAACTGTCTCACGACGTTCTGAACCCAGCTCGCGTACCACTTTAATCGGCGAACAGCCGAACCCTTGGGACCTTCTCCAGCCCCAGGATGTGATGAGCCGACATCGAGGTGCCAAACCGCGCCGTCGCTGTGAACGCTTGGGCGCGATCAGCCTGTTATCCCTAGCGTACCTTTTGTCCTATGAGCGATGGCGATTCCACATTCAACCACCGGATCACTTGAACCTGCTTTCGCAACTGCTCGACTTGTAGGTCTCACAGTAAAGCTCCCTTATACTCATGCGCTCTGTAGCCCGATTACCGACCGGGCTGAGGGAACCTTCGAAATCCTCCGTTACACTTTTGGAGGATACCGCCCCAGTAAAACTGACCTGCTATCACTGTCCCACGCCCGGATGACGGGTCGGGGTTAGACGCCTAACAATTAAAAAGTGGTATTTCACGTTGTGACTCAGCCCGATCCTGGAACCGGGCTTCAAAGTCTCCCACCTATTCTACGTATTAAAAATCAAGCGACAATAACAGCTTACAGTAAAGGTGCATAGGGTCTTTCCGTCCTGCTGCGGGTAGGCGGCATCTTCACCGCCACTACAATTTCACCAGGCCTCTCTCCGAGACAGTCGTCAACTCGTTACACGATTCGTGCGGGTCGGAACTTACCCGACAAGGAATTTCGCTACCTTAGGACCGTTATAGTTACGG
>JBMSWZ010000160.1:0-4526 GCA_049425105.1 Cephaloticoccus sp. | reverse complement strand
ACCAGATGGACCTCATCACCGGGGGTGGCCACTTCAAGGTGGATGTCCGCAAGGGCATCGAGATCATCAAGGCCCTCCGCGGCCACACGACCGGCTACGCCGTGCCCCAATACGTCATCGACGCCCCCGGCGGCGGCGGCAAGGTGCCGGTCAATCCGGACTATCTGGAAAAGATCACCGACGACGAAGTGGTCTTCCGCAACTTCGAGGGGAAACAGTTCCGTTATCCCCTGAAGAGCACCCCGGTGCTGCAGCCCGGCGTCGAGGCTGCGCGCGAGCTCCCCGTCGGGGACACGCTGATCGACTGATTGGCCGCCGGCTCAGCCGGGAAATGCCGGGTTTTTTTGGCGAAAGGTTGAACACTGGTCCGGTCATCTGTGTCATAAATGCTTGATGGAAAGGCAGAAAAGCGCGTTCGGATTTCTGAAAAAATCTTTCAACAAATTTTGAGCGTTTCGCGGGGAGCCTGCGTCAATCTCGGGGTAGGCAAGAGTTTATTCAGTAGTTTGTAGTTCAAAAGGTTTGCTTGGTGTTAGGTCACATGGGCCGCTCCCGCGAGGGGGCGGCCCTAGTGTTTTTTGGGAGCTGGAGCGCCGCCTAAATATCTGCTCAGAACCGCCATCCGGCGGTCAGCTTAAGTTCGAGCGGCGGCGCCTTGGTCACCAAGTTGTTGTGGGCGAAGTAAGGGTCCGCGCCTAGGAAGTAGTCCTGGCTGAGTAGGTTTTCGCCGCTCAGGCGCATGGTGAACGAACCGTGTTGCCAGTGGATGCTGCCGCGCCAGACGAGTGATTCGGGGAGCACCAGCGTGCGTTCAAAGTTGTGATAAAACGCATGGCTCCAGACCGCACCCAGCGAGGCACCCCATGCTTCCGTCGCTTGCCAGGCGATATCGATCTTCGCCTGGGACTCGGGCGACCCTGGATAGATCAGCTGGGGGTTGAGCGTGGGAGTGGGAGTGCCGCCGGCATCCAGCGAGCCGGATTCGAGGGCGATTTTTTCCGCAGAGCCGTAACGCACGCGGAAACCAAGCGCATCAAGCCGGTAGACGCGTTGTGCGCCAGTAGATGCGATGATGCTAAGGCGGGCGGTAGGGGCCCAAGTGATTTCAAGCTCCACTCCTTGCCCACGCAGTCGTTCCGCACGATTCTCTCGGTCGTTGAAGCGTGCGCTGTTCCATCGGTAGGCTGATAAACCGGCGAAGAGGTTTTCATCGAGCAGGGAGAATTTGCCTCCGATCTCCTTCAGCTCTGCCATGGCGAAATTGCTTTTGCTGTTCACGGTGCCGCCGGGGCTTGGTTGCAATGCGGGGCCTCGTTGCCAAGTGGCATAAAAGTGGGCGCCGGCAGACGCTCGCCATCCGAGGCTCAACGCGCCCGACCCCAATTGTTTTTCCCCTTCGCGTTTGGCGATGGCGCGTTGCGCGGCGGTGGCGCGGCCCACCTCCGTCGGTAGCTGGGCTGCATAGTGTATAGTCTCTGCTCGCACTGATACGATGCTGCTGAACGCCGGCGTCCAGTCCGTCCTGACAAAGCCGAACAGAGCCCCCTGCCAGAGGGTTGATTCCGTGCTACCCCCAAGGCTTGTGCTCCAAAGGTTTGTGCCGTCCGGATCGAGGTCGGACCCGGTGGGCACTCGACTGTTGTCCGAGATGGTGCCGCGGCTAATGTCACGGCGGTTGAACGGCTCGGCCGCAAAATCCAGAACCGACCAGCCCTGGTTGTGGCGCACGGACATCCCGTAGGAGAGTTTGGTGGCGGCTGGAGCGTGGAATGTGTGTTCTACCGCTAGTTTGCTTTCGACGACCAGTTGCTCGGTGGCGATGGCGTAGCCGTAGCTGGAGTGCTTGTCGGTGCGCAATTTTTCCAGGAAGTTCTTCCACGTAACCGTGTGCCTCGAAGAGGCCGTTAGAATTAGGTCAAGGAACCAAAGAAAATCTCGCGAATCGGCGTAGTCATCCGGGTCGGACAGCACGGTGCTACCGTCGATTTTCTCCGTCAGTGCCTTGCCGCCAGCGTCAAAATACGCGCTGGTGTAGCGGTAGCCGCCGTCGGTGTTGCGGCGGTCTTCCATCAGGCTAAGCAAGGCGGGTTCTATGCGCGCTTCGGCCACGTTGGCCGGCAGAATTAGAGCTCGAAAGTTGGCGGGCTGTCCAACAAAGGCCCCGGGGTATGTAACAAGGCTGCGATCCGCCTGATTGCCCCAAGCGGCGCTGACGATTAACTGCGGTTCGCCGATCAGGTAGTTGCCGTTGTCGATAAGATCCTGCGTTACCCGGTTCCAGCCGGCGTTCTCGTTACTACTGAAATCATAGTATTCCGCCCCGGTGAAAAGGCTGAGACCGTCATGCAGTCTGATTCTGAGGGCAGCGTAAATCGAAAGGTAGTCATTGCGGACATTGCGCCAGTAGGAATTGGCATCCTGGCCGGTGAGTGAAATCCGATAGGCCGCCGGCCGGCCGCCGAGCAAAACGGGGCTGCCGTAGTCGAATTGCACGCGTCGGAGATCGCTTTCGCCCACAGTCATTTCGATGGACCCACGGGCCCGGTCAAAATAAGGAGACTTGGGAATGAAATTGGCGTAGCCGCCTTCCGGGGCTGGACCGAAGTGCGCGGGGGCCGGACCCTTTACCAAATCGAGCGCCTCCAGCGACCCGAATGAGACCGGCATTTCATTGCGCTGATAAGCACGTGCCATGCCGTTGAAAAATGTGGTTGCCTTCACGCCGCGAAGATGGGGCGTGCCGGGAATTCCGTAATAGTTGGAGACCTGAGTGCCCGCGCCGATCCGCCCCAAATCTCCCAAATTCTGCAGGTCGAATCGCTGCATCAAATCCGGTGTGAGCACGGTCACCGCCCGCGGCAGTTCCAACACCGATTGATCGAGTCCATAAACGGAGCTCACGGGGCGTGAGGTAGGCAGCACGTCCCCGGCATTGTGTCGCACGCTTTCGGTAATGATGAACTCCTCCAACACGGTCGCCACATCCGATGCGTCCTGCGCCGCCAGGGCGGCTGCCAGGAAGAGGGTTAAAAGCAAGGGCATGACCGGACGTTGCAGCATGATAAAATTCGCATGTCGTCATGCGGTTGACGGGATGTCCATACATAACTTGGCGAGCAGATAACCGGCCAGAGGCGGGGCGGATTCGGTCATAAAGCAGGATTGCATTGCGTGCCGACGGTGAGGGCGTTTTCGTTGCTGACGCCTGTAGGGGTGTCCTCCGCGGAGGACTGAGATTGCGGTGCGACCGGCCGCTCGACCCTTCGAACCTGAAACGGATCATGCCGACGAAGGAAACAGCAGGCGCCGCGAAAAGCGCCGTGGGGCGCCGCGACGCCGCCTTCACCGGGAGTCCGCTTTGGGGCCAGGCACCGACATCATGCACCTGCCCAAGAAAATCACCTCCCTCACCATTCTCCTGTGTGCCGCCTGGGGCGCGCACGCCCAAGCGCAGGACGCTGGCGAGACCCCGACGGACGACCTGATCCGGCTCGACCGCTTCGTCGTCGAGGGCGTGCCAGTGGAGGATTCCGTCAACCCACTCACGCGCGAACTCAGCGCCGTCATGGGCGACGGCCGCAGCATTCTCGATACGCCGCGCGCCGTCAGCTCGATCACCGAGGCGCTGCTCAACGAGCGCGGCATCCACGGGGTAAAGGAGTTCGTCGTTTACAGCCCCGGCGCCTACTCCACCGGCAGCTACGGGCTGGCGACCACGCCGAATCTTCGCGGCGACACGGCCGAGACCTACCTCAACGGCCAGCGTCGCAGCTACAACTCCTACGGTTTTCTCCCGAGTTGGAACGGCATCGAGGCCATCGACATCGTGCGCGGGCCCGGTTCCGCGGTGTTCGGCGCCGGCTTTTTCAGCGGCGGCTACGTCAACTACGTGACCAAGCGGCCGAAGTTCTCCGGTCCGCAAACGGTCGTCACGGCCCGGCTCGGCACGTGGGTGCCCGATCATACCTCCTACCTCAACGCCTCCGTGTCCATCGACACGACGGCGCCGGTCTCCGATCGCTTGGCGTGGCGCGTGAGCTACGAAGGCAAGGGCGGCGACACGTTCTACCAAGCCAACGGCGTGGAGGACGACCGCCAGGACCTGTTCGTCGCCTTCACTTGGAAGCCGGACAACCGGCGCACCTTTGAGTTCAACGCCCAGTGGCAGTGGCAAAACTGGCCGGAGATTCTCGGCGTCAATCGCGTGAACCAGGACCTGATCGACCACGCCACTTACTACACCGGCGTGTCGCCGGACCTGCCGAGCGGTCCGGGACCGATCAACGTGACCGGCACGGTGACGCTGCCGTGGGAGGCCTCGCTGTTTTCGACCGGCGACTTCTCCAACGCCAACGCCGCGCACGCCCAGCTCGTGTCCACGATCGAGCTGTCACCGCAGACCAAGCTCATCAATCGCACCTTGGCCGAGCGCATCAAGCGCCGCCGTTCAAACGATTCCGAGTATATCGAATATGTGACGCAGGCCACGCTGGAGAGCCGCACCGAAGTCCACGCGAAGTATGAGT
>JBMSWZ010000159.1:0-4531 GCA_049425105.1 Cephaloticoccus sp. | reverse complement strand
CCCCCCCCCGCCGGTCCCGCAGGCGCGGGACGGGCAGGCGGGCAAAACTCAGAGCGAATGCGCGGCGGCGACCACGGCCTCGGACGTGATGCCGAGTTCCTCGAAAATCCCCGGACCCGGGGCGCCCAGGCCGAAACGGTCGATGCCGATCACCTTGCCCTGCGGCCCGACGTAGCGGTGCCAGAGGGCGGTCACGCCCGCTTCAATGGCCACGCGGCGGGTGAAGGAAGCGGGCAACACGCTGTCGCGATACTCGGCGGACTGCCGCTCGAAGACTTCCATCGACGGCATGGACACGACGCGGACACCGGAGCCCAGTTCTTTCGCGGCGGCCACCGCGAGGTGCAACTCTGTGCCGCTCGCGAGCAGGATATGGGTCAGCTCGCCCGTCTCGCGCACGGCGACGTAGCCGCCCTGCTGCACGCCACTGCGGCGGGTCTCCGCCGGAATCTCATTGAGGAGCGGCACGCCTTGCCGGCTGAGCGCGATGAGGGTCGGGCCGTCCGTGCGGGCGAGGGCCGCGGCAAAGGCGCCGGCAACTTCCTCGGCGTCGCCGGGACGAATCACCTCGAAACCAGGGATGAGCCGAAGGGCCGAAATCGTTTCCACCGGCTGGTGGGTCGGGCCGTCCTCGCCCACGCCGATCGAATCGTGGGTGTAAATGTAAACCACCGGGAGCTTGGCCAAGGCGGCCAGGCGCATTGCCGGCCGGGAGTAATCGGCAAACACCAGGAAGGTCGCGACGCTCGGGCGGAACAGGCCGTCGTAGGCTATCCCGTTGGCGATCGAGGCCATCGCGTGCTCGCGAATGCCGAAGCGAATGTTGCGACCCTCGCGATGCGCCGGATCGAAATCCGCCGCCGCCGCGATGTAGTTCAAGGTGGATCCGTAAAGGTCGGCGCTGCCACCAATGAGGAGCGGAAGCTTCGCCGCGAGCGGCTGCAGGACGTCGCGTCCCGCGGCGCGGGTGCCACCGTGCTTGGCGTCGGCCGGGAACACCGGGACGGCGGCGAGCAGGTCGGCGGCCGACGGCGTCGCACCGGCCGAAGCGAGCTCAGCCGCCTTTTCCGGATTCGCCGCGCGCCACGCCTTGAAGGTGCGCTGCCACTTGTTCGCGGCGCGGATCAGGCGCTTCTTGTGCGCGGCAAAGTAGGCGCGCACGTCCTCGCTGACGTAGAAATGCTCATCGGCCGGGAGACCGAGACCGGCGCGGGCGCCGTCGGCGAACTTCGCCCCACCCTCGCCGTGGCCCTTGGCCGTGCCGGCAACCTCGGGGATGCCCTTGCCGATGACGGTCTTCGAGACGATCAGCTGCGGCTTCCCGCTCTTGGCGCGACGCGCCTTTTTGAAAGCCTTGGCGATGGCGCCGAGGTCGTGGCCGTCGATCGTCTGCACGTCCCAGCCGATGGCCTTGAAGCGCGCGGTGATATTGAGGCTCTGGGTCTTCTCCGCCATGGCGTCCAGGGTGACGTCGTTGGCATCGTAAATGAGGATCAGGTTGCCGAGTTGCTGGTGGCCGGCGAACTCCATCGCCTCCAGGGCCACGCCCTCCTGCATGCACCCATCGCCCGCGAGGCACACCACGCGGTAGTCGAACAACGCGTGTTCCGCGGTATTGAAGCGCGCCGCGGCCATCTGGACCGCGACCGCCATGCCGACGGCGTTGGCGATGCCTTGGCCGAGCGGGCCCGTGGTGCACTCGACGCCCTGCGTCTCGTGAAATTCCGGATGGCCCGGGGTCTTCGAGTGGAGCTGGCGGAAGGACTTCAGGTCGTCCAGCGACACGTCGTAGCCGCTGAGGTGGAGCCAGCTGTAAAGGAACATGGAGCCATGGCCGGCAGAGAGAATGAAGCGATCGCGATTCAGCCAGCGCGGCTGGTCGGGATTGTGGGCCAGCAGGCTGCCGAAAAGCGCGGCGCCGACTTCGGCCGATCCGAGCGGGAGGCCGAGGTGACCCGAAGCGCACTTGCGGATGGCGTCGATGGCGAGCCCGCGGGCTTGATTGGCGGCTTTGGCGAGAAGGTCGGTCTGGAGGGTCATGAGATGGAGGGCCAAGGATTAAGCACCGCTTCCGGCACGGGAAAGCAGAAACTGGGCACAAAAAAGGCGAACCGCGTGGGTTCGCCTTTTTAAAGACCGAAAATGCGCTTGGCTCAGGCCCCGACGCGCTTGTCGGCGCGGACTTCCTTGATCGCCATGGCGGCCTTGCCCTTGCGGTCGCGGAGGTAATACAGGCGGGCGCGCATCGGCTCGGACTGGCGCTCGACCTCGATCTTCTCGACGTTGGGGGACTGCACGGGGAAAACCTTCTCCACGCCTTCACCGTAGCTGATGCGGCGGACGGTGAACGTCTCCTGCATGCCGGCGCCCTTGCGAGCGATGACGATGCCGGCAAAAATCTGCACACGCTCTTTGTCGCCTTCACGCACCTTGGTGTGCACCTTGACACCGTCGCCAACGCGGAACGACGGGACGTCCGACTTGAGCTGGGCGGCGGTGATTTCTTTGATGATCGGGTTCATGGCTTTGAGTTATTTGAGTAAATCGGGACGGACTTGGCGGGTTTTCCTCTCCTGCTCCGCGGTTCGCCACTTCTCGATCGCGGTATGATTGCCGGAGAGGAGCACTTCCGGAACGGACATACCTCGATATTCCGCGGGACGCGTGTATTGAGGAAAGTCGAGCAACTTGCGGGTGAAACTTTCGTGCGTCAACGACTTTTCCTCGCCCAGCACGCCGGGGATAAAGCGGGCCAGCGCGTCGATGACAACCGCTGCCGCCAAGGTGCCGTTGGTGAGCACGTAATCGCCGATGCTGATCTCCTCGTCGATGACCGTATCGCGGATCCGCTGGTCGATGCCCTCGTAGTGGCCGCTGAGCAGCACAAGGTGCTGCTGCCGGGAAAGTTCCTCGGCCTTGGCCGCCGTGAAGGGCGTGCCGTCGGGCGTCAGGTAGATCCGCCGGCAACCCGGCGTCTGCACGGCCTCGATGGCGGCAAAGACGGGCTCGCAGCGCATGACCATGCCGGCACCGCCGCCAAACGGGCGGTCGTCCGTGGTCCGGTGCTTGTCGACGGCCCAATCCCGGACGTTCCGCACGTTGATCTCCAAGCGCTTCGCCTCCCGGGCGCGGCCCAGCATGCTTTCAGACAGAAAGCCGTCGAGCATCGCGGGGAAGAGCGTGAGGACGTCGATGCGCATGGGAGCAGGATGATTAAACACAGAGGCCGCGGAGGACACGGAGAAAAATGCCCCGACTTATCAGGTTAACGCGGAGGGGAGTCGGTCATTTCACCACCAAGGACACGAAGTGCACGAAGATCTTGCCAATGAAAAAGCCCCGGCTTTCGCCGAGGCTCTGTCAGGTTGCTTACCTTAGTGATCTTGGTGCCTTCGTGGTAAGAATACCACTCAGGCCTTGGCGGCCGACTTGCGGGCCCGCTTGATCATGGCGCCCATGGTGTCGGTGGGCTTGGCGCCCTTGCCGATCCAGTAGTCGACGCGGTCGAGGTTCAGCTTGAGCTGCTCACCCTGGTTGCGGGGGGCATAGGTGCCAAGGAGCTCGACGGCGGCGCCATCGCGGCGGGAGCGGGCCTCGGCCACGACCACGCGGTAATGCGGGTTATGGATGGAGCCAACGCGGGTGAGACGGATTTTGAGAGCCATAGCGGATGTGATACGGAGCGATGCTTAATTGGAAAAGCCGTGAAGCACACCGAGCCATAAATGGCTTGTCAAGCCCCCATTGCCCCGGCTCTTCTGACCGCTTATGAAAGCCGGAATCGTCGGTCTGCCCAATGTCGGCAAGTCCACCCTGTTCAACGCCCTCACCCGCTCCCGCAAGGCCGAGGCCGCCAATTATCCCTTTTGCACCATCGACCCGAACGTCGGCGTGGTGACCGTCCCCGACGACCGCCTGCCCGTCCTCCAGGGCATCGCCAAGACCAATGTGGTCATCCCGGCGGCCATTGAGTTCGTCGACATCGCCGGTCTCGTGGCCGGCGCCTCCAAGGGCGAGGGCCTTGGCAACCAGTTCCTCGCCAACATCCGCGAGGTCGACGCAATCGTGCAGGTCGTCCGCTGCTTCGAGGACGGCGACGTGATCCACACCATGGGCTCAGTCGACCCGGTCCGCGACATCGAGGTCATCACCACTGAGCTCGTCCTGGCCGACCTCGACGCTGTGACCAAGCGCATCGAGAAGACCCAGAAGAAGGCCAAGTCGGGCGACAAGGAAGCCCAGGCCGAGGTTGCCCTCCTGCAAAAGCTCGAGCCCCACCTCAACTCCGGCAAAACCGCCAACACGCTTGACCTGCCCGACGACGAGAAGGCGTTGATGAAGCACTTTCAGTTGCTCACGGCCAAGCCCGTCCTGTTCGCGTGCAACGTCGCCGAGTCCGACCTCGCCACCGCCGAGGCCAATCCCTTTGTCCAAAAAGTCGCCGAATACGTCCGCACCCACCACGACGCCGCCTACGTGCCGATCAGCGCCTAGATTGAATACGAGCTGATCGACCTCAGCCCGGAGGAAG
>JBMSWZ010000158.1:0-4542 GCA_049425105.1 Cephaloticoccus sp. | reverse complement strand
CATACCCTTGGTGGTGCTTGCCGTGATGGATTTCCATCGTGCGGGCATCAATCACCGGCTCCAAAGCACCGTAACCAAAGCCCAAAGGGGAAAGCGTAAAGGGCTGGCGCAACTCGCCGGCGACCGCCAATCCACCCGCTGCCTGCGCCTTGGCGGAGGAATACAGTCCCAAGCCGGCCACGGCCGCGCCGGCGCCGAGGGTCTTGATCAAGGTTCTGCGGGAAAGCGTGACGTTGGAGTCCATGCGCGCACGCTAGGAAAATTCCCCGCGACCGCAAGGCCGGCCGACCTTTTAGCCCTCGGCCAAAAGCCGGCGAAGCGTCTCGTCCACGAGCTTGGGATTGGCCTTGCCCCGGGAAGCCTTCATCACGGGTCCCTTGAGGCCGTTGATGGCACTTTCCTTGCCGGCACGAAACTCGTCGGCCGCCTTGGCATTGCCGGCGATGGCGTCGCGGCACCACTGCTCCAGCTCGTTGCGGTCGGCCGGCTGCGCCTTCAGGCCTTTGCGCTCGGCCACCACCCCCGGCCGGTCGCCACTCGCAAACATTTCGGCGAAGACCTCTTTGGCCGCCGGGCTCAACAGTTCGCCCTTCTCAATCATCCCCACCAGTTCGGCCATGTGGGTCGGGCTCACCTTGGCCTCCGCCAAGGGCAAACCCGCGGATTTCAATTCGCGCAGGAGGTCATTGACGATCCAGTTGCCCACGGCCTGCGCCCGGGCCGGGCCGGCGGCCGCCACGCACTGTTCGAAAAAGTTCGCCAGCGCCTGGTCCCACACCAGCACCGACGTCAGTGTGTAGGGCAATTCAAGCGTTTCAAAAAATCGCCGTTGCCGGTCAAAGGGCAGTTCCGGACACTCCGCCCGCAGGCGGGCCTTCCACGCCGTATCCACCCGCACCGGCATCAAATCGGGATCGGGAAAATAACGGTAGTCGTGCGCCATTTCCTTGCTGCGCAGCGACTGCGAGGCGCCGGTGAGACCGTCATAATCCCGCGTTTCCTGCACGATGACGCCACCCGATTCCACCACCGCGATCTGGCGCTTGATCTCGTGGTCGATGCCGTCGCGCACGTAGGAAATGGAATTGAGATTCTTAAGTTCCACCTTGGTGCCGAGTCCGGTCGCGCCCACGGGGCGGATCGAAATGTTGGCGTCGCATCGCATCTGTCCCTTTTCCATGTCGCAGTCCGAAATGTAGCCCTGCACCATGATCGCCCGGAGGGCGGTGAGGTAGGCATAGGCTTCCTCGCCGCTTTGCAACGCCGGTTCCGAGACAATCTCCATCAGCGGCGTGCCGGCCCGGTTGTAATCGACGAGTGAATCTTGCGCCCCGTGGTTGAGCTTGCCGACGTCCTCCTCGAGGTGGATGCGGGTGAGCGGGATGACCTTGTGCGCGCCCATGACGTTGCGCGAAGGCCCGGGCAACTCGATTTCCAAGCCCCCGCCCGCGCAGATCGGCTTGTCGAATTGTGAGATCTGGTAGTTCTTGGGGGAGTCCGGGTAGAAATAGTTTTTCCGGTCCCACTTGCACACCGGGGCAATCTCGCAGCCCAGCAACAGGCCCGCCTTGATGACGGCGTCGAGCGCGGCCTTGTTCATCACCGGGAGGGCCCCGGGCAGGGCCAGCACCACCGGGTCGGTCAGGGTATTTTCGGGCTCGCCGTAGCCGGCGGCCACACGCGTGAACATCTTGGACCGCGTGCGAATCTGCACGTGCACCTCAAGCCCGATCACTGCTTCGTAGTTGGCCATGCGTTCAGAGTCGGGGGCGACGTTGGTGCCAGTCATGGCCGCGTTCATACGCGGCGGCGACGGCGAGCAGATCCGCCTCGGCGAAGGGTTGCCCGATGAGTTGGAGACCGATCGGCAAACCGGCCGAGGTGAAACCACACGGGACACTGATAGCCGGCAGGCCGGCCAGATTCACCCCGATGGTGTAGATGTCACAGAGATAGAGCGCAAGCGGGTCGGCCTTGGCCCCACGCTGGAACGCGGGCGTCGGCGACGTCGGCGTAATCAGGGCATCCACGTGTTGGTAGGCGTTGAGAAAGTCCTGCCGGATCAGGGTGCGGACCTTTTGCGCGCGCAGGTAATACGCGTCGTAGTAACCGCTCGAAAGCACATAGGTGCCCAGGATGATCCGGCGTTTCACTTCCTCGCCGAAGCCTTCGGCGCGGGATTGAAAATAAAGATCTACGACATCCGCCGCCTGTTTGGCGCGATGCCCGTAACGAATGCCGTCGTAGCGCGCCAGATTCGAGGACGCCTCGGCCGTCGCGATGACGTAATAGGCATCCAGGCAATACCGGGTATGCGGCAGCGACACCTCGACGATCTCGCAACCTTGTTCGCGATAAAACGCGACCGCCCGCTCCACCGCCGCGCCCACCTCGGGGTCAAGGCCCTCGCCGAAGTATTCCTTAGGCATGCCTAGCTTCCACGGCCCGCGCTTCGCCGCCAGGGCGGCACGATAGTCCGGGATCTCGGTTCGGAACGAGGTCGAGTCGCGTTCGTCGTGACCGGCAATCACCTGCAGCACCAGGGCCGCATCTTCGACCGTGCGCGTAAAAGGTCCGATTTGATCCAGCGAGGACGCAAACGCGATGAGGCCGTAGCGGGAAACCAGTCCATAGGTCGGCTTCAAGCCCACCACGCCGCAAAGCGACGCCGGCTGACGGATCGATCCGCCGGTGTCCGAGCCCAGCGTGACAATGGCTTCACCCGCGGCCAGCGCCGCGGCACTGCCGCCGGACGAACCACCGGGCACACAAGCAAGGTCCCACGGGTTGGCGGTCGGCTGGGTGGCGGAATTCTCCGTCGACGAACCCATGGCGAATTCGTCCAGATTCAGCCGCCCCCACAGCACCGCACCGGCCGACTTCAGGCGCTGGGTGACCGTCGCGTCGTAAGGCGAGACAAAGTTCGCGAGCATGCGGCTTGACGCCGTCAACGGCTGGTCGCGGACCGCGATCACATCTTTGAGGCCAATGGGAATTCCATCGAGCGGCCCCAGCGCACTGCCGGCGGCGCGGCGCGCATCCGAAGCCTCGGCCTGGCGGAGTGCATCGGCTTCGTCGCGCGAATTGAACGCACCCACCTTCGGCTCCACGGCGGTGGTGCGCTCCAGCACCGCCCGCGTCAACGCCACGCTGGTGAGCTCCCCCCGGGCCAGGCACGACGCCAGCTCAGCGATCGTCTGGTAATGCAGTTCGGTGCTCATCGTCACTCGACCACCTTCGGCACCGCAACCATCTGGTCTCGCTGGGCCGGCGCGTTGCGCAGCGCCTCGGCCACGGGCAGGCCCGGCCTTGCGACATCGTCCTGCCAGACGTTATCCAGCGGGAAGGCATGGGCGGTCGGCTCCACCCCGGTCACGTCAACCTGCTCAAGTTGACGGATGTGGTGCAGGACGTCGGCCAGTTGCCGTGCAAACTTGGCCTTCTCCTCCGGCGTGAGCGCGATTCGGGCGAGTTGTGCCACGCGGTCGATGTCGATTTCCTCCGCCATGGTTACTTGCGAATGACGAAGCCCGTGGCTTGGACCAGCTCGTCCTGGATGCGCTGGAAGACCGTGTTCACTTCTTCATCCTTCAAGGTCCGGTCAGCCGCGCGGAACACGAGACTGAACGCGAGGCTCTTGTGGTTTTCCGGCAGGCCCTTGCCTTGGTAAACGTCAAACACCGTCACGGCTTCGACCGCGAACGCATTGCCCACGGCCGCGCGGGCGATCTTCTGCAGCTGTTGGCGGACATCCTCCGCCGGCTGGGCGGCATCCACAACCAGCGCGAGGTCGCGCAACGCCGCCGGAAAATGGCTAAACTCCGTAAAGCGACGGCGGGTCTTGGCGGACGCGAGCTTTTCGGGCTGGATCGAGAATGAACCGGCATAAACCCGGCCTTCGATGCCAAGCGCCTTGACCATGGCGAGGTTCAGCAGCCCGAACCGCGCGGTCCAACCCTGCGAGATACCGCCCGCCAGGGCCGAATGCCCCGCCTGCCAGCCGAAATAGTCGCCCGAAACGGCACCGAGCGGCTGGCGGGCGAAATCGATGCCAGCCGCTCCAGCCAAGGCGCCGATGAGAAACTTGGCATGGTAGTAGTCGGACGCCTCGCGCGTGCGCCAGGTGCGCACGTCGCTTTCGGCGATGCCAAAGCCCACCGAGGCGCATTCGAAATTCTGGCCGTTGTGCTCGACGAAAACCCGGCCCACTTCGCACAGACGTGACGCGCCGGTGCCGCGCGCCTGGTTCAGCTTGAGCGTGTCGAGCAGGCCGAGCACCAACGTCGGCCGCAGGTGCGATTGGTCGGTGACAAACGGGTTGTCGAGCGCCAGCTCGGTGCACGCGGTCTGCGAGACCCACGCGCCCAGTTCCTTCGCCGAGCGCAGCGTGTAGTTGGCGCACTCATGGAAATCGTGGCCCACGAGGAAATCGGTCACGCGGCGGTTGAACAACACCACCGGGTCGTCATCCCCCACCAGACCGGGCGACATCAGCCGGCCGGCGGGGATTTTCTCGGTCCCATGCAGGCGGAGCACCTCCTC
>JBMSWZ010000157.1:0-4572 GCA_049425105.1 Cephaloticoccus sp. | reverse complement strand
CGTAGCGGCGGATCACCGCATCGATGCCCTCGCGCACGCCGCCTTCCAGCTGCCACTGCGAGATCCGGATGGTGGCGCGCTCGTCGGTCTGCTCATCCGTCGTGCGCAGCAACACGAGGGCGAGCGCGACGGCATACGCCACCGCCAGCAGGGCCAGACCGGGGTATTTCCAACGCATCAGGTGGCCGCACGAGAGCAGGCTTACCCCCGCGTGGCAATGCACGGCGCGGAGGATTATTCAACAGCGCCCCTAATCCGTCGTAATCCACGTCCTGCGAATGGAATCGCGCGGGACATTTCCACGCAACGTTTCGCGCGCGCGTGCGTCCAACCCCGCGTATGACCAAGGAAATCAGCCCCGAAATCCTCGCCGCCAAGATCATCGTCAGCGGCATCCACCTCACCCTCACCGACGCGCTCAAGGACGCGGCCACGACCAAGGCCTCCCGACTCCTCCGCCACAACGACCACATCGTGCGCATCCGGCTCGATGTGGAGCACGACAAGACCCGTTCGGCCACCGACGAATTCGTCGCCAAGGGCCACATTGAGGTCGGTGGACCCGACCTCATCGCCAGCGCCTCGAGCGAGGACGCCTACAAGTCCATCGACCTGCTAATGGACAAACTCGACAAGCTGGTGCGCCGCCGCCACCGCAAGCGCGTCGACACGCGCAAACACCCGCACCTCGACACCAAATAAATAGGTGGGCGCGCCGGTCCCTCGGCGCGCCAGCCACGACGACCCCAGGCCCGCCGCGACCACGACGTCGCCAACCTCCCGCCCGCCTCACCCCCAACGAACGTCCCCGCCGCCGGGTGTAACGTATTAAATTACAAACCCCCACGGCACGCCGGCCAGGATGCCGGACGTTCCCACCTACGATCACCACCGGCGGCCGCGCTCCACCACGACCTTCAAGCGGGTGGCGACTGAATCGTTTGTAACGTATTATGTTACAAATTGCCGGGGCGCGCAGGACCGGAACCGCGCCGGCCCGGGGCGCGGCCGGCCCCCCGCTTCACGCGCGCGGCGTCAGCGATACGGTTGATGCAGCTCGACCGCCTTGGCCGGGCGGCGCAGACGCAGGTTGAACATCTCCACGCCGAACGAGAAGGCCATGGCGAAGTAGACGTAGCCCTTCGGGATGTGCATGCCCGTGCCCTCCGCCACGAGGGTGACGCCGATCAGGAGCAGAAAGGACAGCGCCAGGATCTTCAGCGTCGGGTGCCGGTTCACAAACTCGCTGATCGCGCCCGCCGAGAGCAGCATCACACCCATCGCGAGCACGACCGCGATCATCATGATTGCCAGGTGCTGGGCCATGCCCACGGCGGTGATGACGGAATCGAGCGAGAACACGACGTCGAGCAGGAGGATTTGCACGATCACGCGACTGAACTTCGCCGCCGCCTGCACCGGCCGGTCGTGGGCGTCCTCGCCCTCGAGCTTCTCGTGAATTTCCATCGTGCCTTTCACCAGCAGGAAGAGGCCGCCGATGATCAGGATGAGGTCGCGGCCCGACACGCCGTGGCCGATGAAGGTGAACAACGGCGTGGTGAGCTTGGCCATCCACGCAATGCTCGCGAGCAGCAGCAGCCGCGTGATGAGCGCAAGGCTCAGGCCCAGTTGCCGCGCCTTGGCCTGCTGCTCGGGCGGCAGTTTCCCCGCGAGGATCGAGATGAAGATGATGTTGTCGATGCCGAGCACGATCTCGAGCCCGGTGAGGGTGAGCAGGCTGATCCAAGCCTGCGGTTCGGTGAGCCAGTCCATGACGCGAGATCCAGACCGGGTCGCCGCCCGCGGTCAATCCGCCGTCCGCAGATACCAGGTGGGGCGGCGAGCCCCTTCGCCGCCGTCTGGTGTTTTTTGACCAAACGAGCAACCTACCCGACAAACGCCAACCCCACGCGCAGCCACAGCGGAATCACCAGCAACCCGACCGCGACCGTCGCCACGACCACCCGCGCCGCGACGAGGTTGTGCCCGCCGTAATGCTTCACCAACACGAGCGGCAAAAAACCCGCGGGCATCACCGCCTGCACCAAGATCACATGTTTGAGGTCCGCGGTGAACGGCCCGAACCGCGCCAGCAGCAACATCAAAACCGTCAGCACCCCGAGGCGCATGACCACTGCGCCGACTGAGGTGCGCAGGTCCACCAGCGCGGCGGGCTTTTGCAAAAGATGCTCCGCCAGCACCGCCCCGCTGAGCAGCAGGCCGAAGGGGATCGCATAGGCCGCCAGCGCATGGATGACGCCCGCCAGCACCGCCGGCACATGCGCGCCAAGCCCCGTGAGGTTCACCGCCACCGAGATGACCAGCGCCCACACCGGCGCGCTCAACGCCTGCCGCCAGCCGGCACGCAGCGACTGGCCCGACAGCACCAGCACCCCCACGACCCAGATCGCCACCTCGCTGCCGACGTTGTGCACGAACAACACGCCAAGCGTCTCGCGGCCAAACAGCTTCTCCACCACCGGCACGGTGATGTAGGAGTAGTTATAGATGCCTGCCATGAACGCGAAGGTGCGCAGCCCGGTGCCGACCGTGAATCCCAGCGCCCGGGCGGCGACGTAACAGGCGGCGATGCCCAGCGTCATGGTGCCGAATCCCACCAACGGCGCCCAGCCGAGGTTGCCCGGGTCGCGCAACGCCGGGTTGGCGTGCACGTTTTCAAAAATCAGGCACGGGTAGAGCACGTTCACCACGATCCGCAGCAGGCTCTGGTCCGCCTCCGCCGTGAGCACGTTCAGCCGGCGCAGCATCACCCCGACCGCCATCACGCCAAACACCGGCAGGATCAGGACGAGGAGTTGCAGGTAGGTCGGCATAAGCGGGGACTATGCGGTGGAATCACGAATGGGCACGGATGCCGAACCTTTTGGAACGCTGATGGGCGCTGATCTTCACTGATTCAAACCGGTCTCTATCCGTGCGTATCCGAGCTCGTCAGTGGGGGCTGAGCGTTTCTGGATTCGGGTGAAATCGCGTCCATTCGTGGTCAAAACCCTTTCTTCATCAGCGCCGATCAGCGTCCATTAGCGTTAGTCAAACTCACCCCGCCATCGCCAACCCCGCCAGCCGGCCGGTGGTCCACGCCGCCTGAAAATTGAATCCGCCGGTGATGCCGTCGATATCCAGCAGCTCGCCAGCAAAGTGCAGCCCCGCACAAAGCTTGCTCTCCATCGTCCTGAACTCCACCTCGCGCAACCGCACGCCGCCGCAGGTGACGAACTCTTCCTTGTTCATGCTCTTGCCGGTCACGGTAAACTCCGAAGCGGCGAGCGTATCTGCCAGCGCCTGCAAGGACGAGTTCGCAACGCCACTCCAGGTCTGCCCGGCGGCGATCCCCGAAGTCTCGACCAGCCGCTCCCACAGCCGCGACGGCAGCCCAAAGGGATTCCAGGTCGTCACCTGCTTCCGCGGCTGCGCCCCGCGTTGCGCCGCGAGTTCTTGAACTACCGCGTCGCGCGAGCGCGGCGCCACGAAGTTCACCCGCAAGGAAAACTCATAATTGCACGCCGCGAGCTCGCGCGCGCCCCACGCCGACAGCTTCAGCACCGCCGGTCCGCTCAACCCCCAATGCGTGATGAGCAGCGGCCCCTCGGCGGCAAGCTTCGTGCCCGGCACCGTCACCGCGGCCGCCTCCACGCTTACGCCGGACAAGCGGTCAATCCGCCGGTCATCAATGTGAAAGGTGAACAGCGACGGCACCGGCGGCTCGATAGTGTGGCCGAGTGCTTCCGCAATTAGCGTGCCCGCGGAGGAACGGTTGCCCCCGGTCGCCAGCAGCAGGCGTTCACCGGCCACGGTGGAATCATCCGTCAGCGTGACCTGAAACAGCGGCGGCGCGTCCGACCCCGGCGAGCGGCCCACGACCCGGCGCACGCCGAGCCGCGTGTGCACCGCGACGCCGGCCTCGCTCGCCGCCCGCTGCAGGCAGTCGACGATCGTGGCCGAGTCATCGGTCACCGGAAACATCCGGCCGTCGGCCTCCGTCTTGAGTTCGACGCCGCGATCCGCAAACCAAGCGATGGTGTCGCGCGGTCCCCACCGGTGAAAGGCCCCTAGGAGTTCGCGCCCGCCGCGCGGATAACGGGTGACGAGCTCGCGCGGCTCGAAGCAGGCATGAGTCACATTGCACCGGCCGCCGCCGGAAATGCGCACCTTGGCCAGGGGATGGGCCGTGGTTTCATAAATGGCCACCCGCGCGTCCGGGTTGGCCTCCGCGCACGTGATCGCGGCGAAGAAGCCGGCGGCTCCTCCTCCCACAATGATCACCCGCGGGGCATGCATCCGGGCAAGTTGGGAAGCGCGCGTCCGGAACGCAATGCGCTTGGTTGTAGGGCGGGGACTCCGATCCCCGCCTTGTTTGTGTTCCCAGGCTGATGGCGGGGTTTGGAAACCCCGCCCTCCATTCCGCTCACTTCCGCATCGACTCGCGCGGCAGGGCGTCGAATTTCTTTTGCTGCTCGGGCGTCAACAGGGCCCGGATCTGCGTCCGCCCCGCTTCGCGCAGGTCGCGCACCTTTTTCATCTTCTCGCGACGGTTCAGGTCCGCGTTGTCCC
>JBMSWZ010000156.1:0-4590 GCA_049425105.1 Cephaloticoccus sp. | reverse complement strand
TGCTCGAGTTCGCCGAAATGTCCGAAGGCGCCGAGCAGGAGGAATACGAGAAGGAACTCGAGGCGACGACCGAGTCGCTGCTGACCGAAATGGACGGGTTGGAGATCGCCTCGTTCCTCACCGGTCAGTTCGACCGCAACAACGCCATCCTTTCGATCCAGGCCGGCGCCGGCGGCACGGAGTCCAATGACTGGGCCGACATGCTTTTCCGCATGTATAACCGCTGGGCCGAACGCGCCGGTTTCACCGTCGAGCTCATGGACGTGCAGGACGGCGAGCAGGCGGGCATCAGCCGGGCGACGATGATGATCAAAGGCGAGAATGCCTACGGCTACGCCAAGGCCGAGCGCGGCGTGCACCGCCTTGTGCGCATCAGCCCCTTTGACGCCAACAAGCGCCGGCACACCTCGTTCTGCGCAATCGACGTCGTGGCCGAGGTCGACGACGACATCGACATCGAGATCCCGGAAGCCGAGATCCGCGTCGACGTCTACCGCTCCTCCGGCAAGGGCGGCCAGGGCGTGAACACCACCGACTCCGCCGTGCGCCTGACCCACTTGCCCACCGGGCTGGTGGTCGTCTGTCAAAACGAGCGCTCGCAGATCAAGAACCGCGCCGCCGCGCTCAAGGTGCTCAAGGCCCGCCTGCACGAGAAGAAACTCGATGAGCAGCGCAGCGAGATGGAAAAATTCTACGGCGAGAAAGGTGAGATCGGCTGGGGTTCGCAGATCCGCAGCTACGTCATGCAACCCTACCAGATGGTGAAGGACCTGCGCACCGGCGTGAGCACCGCGGCGGTGCAAGATGTCCTCGACGGCGACATCGATCGCTTCATCAACGCCTGGCTCCGGGCCGGCTGTCCGCGCCACCGCAACAAGGACATCCAGATGGACGACGAGTAATCGTCACCCGCCGTTTGCCTTGCCCGGCGAATGCGATAACCAAAGAGCCAGCCATGTCCGACCTCGCCTACGAACAGATCAAAGCCGAGCTTTCCGCCCAGCCGCTGTTCGAGGACAAGACGTGGCAGCTGTCGCCTACGGCGTGGCCGCTGACCCCGGCGCAGGTGGACGAGCTTGATCAGATCGGCGCCGCTTGCCTGGCCTTTCACCAGGCGCTGGAAAAACTCTACCTGCGCAGCGCCGCCGGGAAAAACCTCCTGCGCAATCGCCCCCTGCGCGCGCCCTGGGTCGTCGACTACCTTGACCGGGGCAAACCCGAAGAACTCGTCGCCCACGCCCGGGATCCGCGCAATCAAGGCGCATTTCCGACCGTGCTGCGGCCCGATTTGCTGCTGACCGATGAAGGCTTCGTGATGAGCGAGCTCGACTCGGTTCCCGGTGGCATCGGGCTCACGGCTTTTCTTAACCGGCTTTACGCCCCGCAAGGTGGCGTGCTGGGCGAGGGCGATGCCATGATCAAGGCCTTCCATGCGTCGCTCGCCGCCCTGCGGCCGAACGAGCGCAATCCCCTGATCGCGCTCGTCGTCAGCGAAGAGGCGGCCACCTACCGGCCGGAGACGGAGTGGCTGGCGGCGCAACTGCAGCTGCTCGGGCACCGGGTGTTTTGCCTGCGGCCGGAAGACGTCTTTCCGCTGGAGAACGCCTTGTTTTTCGACGTCGAGGGCAACCCCGAGAAGATTGATGTCATTTACCGTTTCTTCGAGCTGTTCGACCTGCCGAACATCGAGACCAGCCGCTTTTTCTTTGAGGCGTGGGCGGCGGGCGAGGTGGCGATCGCGCCGCCGATGCGTCCGTTTCAGGAGGAGAAAATCGCGCTGGCGCTTTTTCACCACCACTTGTTGCAGGACTATTGGGAAGAGGCGCTCGGCGGAAAAACCTGCAAGCTTCTGCGCAAACTCATCCCGGAATCCTGGGTCATGGACCCGGCGCCGCTGCCCCCCGGGGCGGTGCTGGACGGCCCGAAATCGGGCGGCCGGTCGCTGAACGACTGGCGCGATCTCAGCCAGGCGTCGCAAAAGGAGCGCGACTTGATCATCAAGATCAGCGGCTATCACGAGACCGCCTGGGGCGCGCGCAGCGTGGTTCTGGGCAGTGACTGTTCGCGGGACGAATGGCAGCAAGGGGTGGAGCGGGCGATTGAGCACGCCGCCACCAACCTGCACGTTCTCCAGGCTTACAAGAAGCCCCGCCGCATTGAGCATCCGCTTTATACTCCGCCCACCGATGGCACCCCGGCCTCTGCGTCCGTCCGGGCAGGTCGGCTGCGGCTCTGTCCTTACTATTTTGTCGCGAATGGGCGGACGAATCTGGCCGGAGCCCTCGCAACCTTCTGTCCGCCAGACAAAAAGATAATCCACGGCATGCAAGATGCCGCCTTGCTCCCGTGTCGGGTTTTACCCTTTAGTTGAGGGGTGTCCACCCTAGGAGCGATCTTGCGGCGCCGTCCGTCGCTGATTCGGCATACGCTGGCTTTTGTCCTCGCGGGCCTGCTGGCGATGGCGCCGATGGCTGCGCAGACCCCCGCGGCGCCGGATTTCCCGGCCCTGAAAGCCCGGGCTGATAGCGGGGATCCGGAGGCCTTGAACGAGCTGGGCAATCTCTACGCCAACGGCCGCGGCGTGGCCCGCAACGACACCGAGGCGATTCGACTCTACACCCAGGCGGCGGACCGCAACTACGCGCCCGCGCTGTTCAATCTTGGCATGATGCATGAACTCGGCCGCGGGGTGGAGGCGGACGCTACGCAGGCCTTTGCTTATTACCGCAAGGCCGCCGAGCAGGGCTTTGCGTTGGCGCAGTTCAACGTGGGCAACATGTATGGCCGCGGTCTCGGGGTGAAAATTGATGCCTTCGAGTCCGTCCTCTGGTTCCGCCAAGCGGCGGAGCAGGGCCTGGCCGAGGCGCAGTTCAACCTTGGTTTGGCCTATGAAACTGGGCGGGGCGTCGGTTCCGACGCCGCCCAGGCGCGGCAGTGGTATCGGCTCGCGGCGGAGCAGGGGTATGCGCGCGCAATGACACCTTGCAGGCGTTGGAGCGTGATCGCTCGGCACGCCTCGCCGCGTTGCAGCAGGAAAACAATGCGCTGAATGCGCGGCTGAGGCAGGCGCAGGGCACGCTCGACCAAATCGCCGCCGCGGCGCGGCTGATCAATCCCTCCGCCGGCACGCCGACGCTGAACACCCCGGCTTTGCCGTCGTCCAGCGGCACCGTGGCCAGCCAGGCCCCGGCCCCGCGGTTTCACACCGTTGTCGAGGGCGACTCCCTTTCGCGGATTTCGTTACGTTACTACGGCACGGCGAATCGCTGGCAGGAGATCTACGAGGCCAACCGCGACCTGCTGGCCACGGAGAACGTGCTGCGTCCGGGCCAGCGTTTGCGGCTGCCCTGAGTCGGGCGCTCAGCGCCGACGGAATTCCGGCAGGGAAATGACCGTGCCCTGCAGGCGCGCCTCCTCGGCGGCGAAACCCATGGCGTGGCTTTCGACCGAGCGTTGCAGCGACGAACGCATGTCGGCGAAGTTGGGTTTGCGCCACTCGTGGTCCAGCGCGTCGATCAGGCCGTAGTCACCGCCGCCATGCCCGGCGTAGTCGCCCTCCAGCACGGGGATGTCGTGATACTCGGGCTTGCCGTCGCGGTGGCGGGTGATGACGAGGTCGTGGCCGGTCATGCGCTTGACTGCTTCGCCGCCCAGCAGCACGCCCTCGGTGCCGCGCACCTCCAGGCTGCGGCCGGAGTCGAACGCGGTCATCGTCAGCGTGGCGGTGATCTTATTGGCAAAGGCGAGGTTCACCGTCTGCCGGTCCACGGCGGTGTTGTCGCAGCGATAGACACAACGGCCCCACGGCGAGGTCCGGAGCCACTCCAGGATGTTTTCGTCGCTCTCCTCCGGACCGCGGTTGTGCACCCACTGTAACCAGTGGCGTTGGTCGGTGAGGTAGCGGTGGGCGTCATAGAAACACTGGCCGGCGACTGGGCATCCATCGGTGCAGCGTTCCGGCGCGCCCGCGGGGGCGTTGGCCGCGTTGAAATACGACAGTGAGCCAAAGCTGGAGACGTGCTCGCAAGGCGCGTCCGCCAGCCACGATAGGATGTCGAGGTCGTGGCAGCATTTGGCGATGATCATCGGCGAACTCGTTGCCACGACACCCCAGTGGCCCCGGACAAACGAGTGCGCCTGGTGGAAGGGGGCCACCCCCTCGACCGCGTTGATCGTCGCGATCGTGCCGACGGCGCCTTGGTCGAGCAGCGATTTCACCAAGGTGTAGTAGGGCGTGTAGCGCAGGACATGGCAGATGAGGACCCGGCGGCCAAGCCGGGCGGCCTCCAACTCCAGCTGACGCACCTCGGCGAAGTTGGTCGCAATGGGTTTCTCGAGGAGCACGTCGTAGCCGAGACGCATCGCCGCGATGCAGGGCTGCACGTGATAGGCGTCCTGCGTGCCAATCATGAGGATGTCGGCGAGTTTGCCGGCGGCGAACAGCTCCTGGTCGCTGGCGAAGGTCCGCAGCGGGTGCGGGGCGACGAGCGCTTCCATCTGCCGCAGTCGCGCCGGGTTGGGGTCGGCGGCGGCGACCACGCGATAGCGTTCGGGAAAGAGCGCCGCGTTCTTGGTGTAGGTGCGGACGCG
>JBMSWZ010000155.1:0-4615 GCA_049425105.1 Cephaloticoccus sp. | reverse complement strand
CCTGGAATGACTTCAGCATCCCAGGCGCGTCTATGTCGTCCGCAATCACCTTCGGTTGCATCATCGAAACGATTCGATGCGCGGCAAGCTCTGGCGAGGTAATTAGGTTCGCAAATGCCAGCCCTTTCTCATCGTCAGCCGGCCCAGATTCGCATCTAATCGACTTTCTCGGGAAGCTCTCAGCCTCCGTGGTCATCAGCCTCTTCCGCTTGCTAGCCATCAGCTATCCCTGTTCTAGACCAAGTTGAGCCCGTGGCTAACCATGAGTATCTCCACTTGTGTCGCCAACAAGATGCTCACCTTCGTCGAAGGCGCTCATATCATTTTGTTGAGCATCTTTCGCTTGTTGAGCATGTTCCATGTCTCTGCGGTTTGCAGCGGTTGCAATTAGCGTGTTCGCAGCCTCATGTCCAAGCAATCGAGAAAACCATTGTTCGCCCATCTTGAACGACTCTACTTTTAGCGCTTTTTTCGCCCGCCTTATTGTGGCTTCGGCGTGCCCGAGGGATTTCGCTTCTGCCATCATCGTTTTGCTCGCGACCGGCCCCGTTCCCCTGAGGGCGGCCAGCTGGTCGTACTGCTGCTCCAGGGCGTGGACGATCGTGACGAACTCCTCGCTGTTTTGCAGCTGCTGGGCGATCTCGCCCTCCGCTCGCGATGCAGGAGCGCGCAGGTCGTCGACGGGCAGCGCGAGCCCGGTCGCTGCCGACAGGGCTTCCAAAGTCGTGATCGCGGCTGAGGGGTATTCGAACTGACCGAGGTAGTGGGGCACGTGGGTCGCGATGCCAATGGCCTGCTCACCCGCCTCACCGAGGCGCAGCTCCAGAAGTCCGCCGATGTGGCCGGGGACCTGAAGGTTGCCACCGACCGTGTGCGGGCTAGAAACCAGGGAAGGCACATTGCCGTGCACCGTGACACCGAGCGGACGGGTGTGCGGAGCAGGCCACGGGATCGCCGACAGCCCGACCGTGAGACGGGTGCCGGTACGGCGGATGATCTCGAGGACCTCCGCCGAGAAGCGCTGCCACTGGTAGTCCGGCTCCGGCCCGGTCAGGATCAGGAACGGCGTGCCCGCGGCGTCGGTGACCTCGTGGAGGGCGATCTGGGGCATGTCCACGGCCGCGAAGTGGTCGGTGACGAAGGTGAGGACCGGCCGGCGGGCGCGGTAGTCGAGGACCTGGTCAATGTCGAAGGTAGCCAGGAGGCGAGGATCGCGGGACTGCAGTGCGCGCGCCGCCATCGCGGTCGCGCCACCGGCATCGAGGAAGCCCGTGAATGCGTGCACGAGGACATCACGACCCTCCACCGCGGTGGGGTCGCTGTGCCAGGTGACAAGCGGTCGATCAGACATGGATCCTCCTTGCAAACAGTGTCGCCTGAGGGTCCAACGCTCGCGAGCCGGGAAATCTTCCCGTCCCCGAAGCAGGGAGGCGCGGCTCCTGGGACGTGTCCATCTCGAGTTGGGCATTCGCCACGGTGACGAAGCAGGTCAGCGTGACGTCAGGACCGGTCAAGTAGGTCCCGCCTAGTCGGATCCGGGGTCACCCTCCGGCGCCGGCTTCGTGTCCGCGGCCTTCTTCGACGTAGCCTTCTTGGCGGGCCCATCCGCCGAGGCCGAGGCCTTCTTCGTCGATGACTTCTTGGCCGGCGACTTCTTGGCGGGCGACTTCTTGGCCGACGCCTTTTTCGCGGGTGCCTTCTTGGGCTCGGCCTGCTTGGCGTCGGGGTTCGGGGCTGCCGGCGCTGAAGCGGCATCGGATTCGCTCAGCTCTTCCGCTGCCGCGACAGCCGCCCCCTTGGCGACCTCGGCCGCATCCGCGGCCGCTGACGTCGTGACGCTGGCCGCCGACGTCGCAGCCGACGAGGTCACCTCAGCGGCATCGCTCACCGCCGCTCCCGCAGAGGCGGCTGCAGCGCTGACCGCATCGGCGACCACGGGTGGCACCACCGGTGAGGAGTGGGCGACATTCGATGCTGCCTGCGCCGCCTTGTCAGCGAGTCCCGCGGCACTGGTCGCGGCGCCCGCCACCCCGGTGGCCGAGCGATGTGCCAGCGTCGAGACCGAGTCCGCCCACGCGTCCGCGCGCTCGGCGACCGGCTCGGTGTCGTGATACCTGCGCCAGGCGGCGACGCCGGCGGCAGCGCCCGCGATGGCAGCGGCGACGAGGAAGACGCGGCGCATCGGACCTCCCTAGGTGAGCGGCTCCCCCGACCGTAGCAGTGCGCTCGCGGTATCAGCGCTGCTTGCCAGAGAAGTAGGCCAGGAAGAGCTCCTTGGGGCCGCTGCCGGTGAGGAACCGATCCCGCTCGTCCGGTGGCAGGGTCAGGGTGTACTCGCAGACGCGGGACCACGCACCACCGACAGCACGTGTCAAGGAGCCGGCCACCGTGGCCGAGATCGCCGACGTCGCCACCTGGCCACCAGGGATGAACTTCAGCAGGTTGGTCGCGAGGTAGCGCCCCGCCATGGTCGCCCCTCCGGTCAGCACGACAGCCCCGGCCGCTGCGAGTGCGCGCGAGCGATCTGCCGGCAAGCCGTAGGCCGCCGTGATGCGCGCGATCATCGTCACCTGCGTCGGAACCAGGATGGCAGCGTCGGCGAAGGGAATGGGAGCCGCACCGACCCCGGCAGCGAGCGCAACCGACTGATTGATGATCGTCTTGGCCGCCTGTCTTTTACGCTCCCAGTCGAGGATCTGCACCGCCGTGAGCGCCGCGGTGGCGACCTCGGGCACGACGACGTACGTCGCATCGAGGAGCTCCTGCAGACCGAAGACCGGCGATGACGTGAAGGGGTCCTCGACCGCATTCGTGAGCAGTACCGGGCCGGAGGGGCGCAGCGGGAGACCGAGGGACTCGATGTACTGCGCGAGCTCAAGGGCATCCGGGTGAGGCACGCCGTCGCGACTGGGCACCTGCGTGATCACCATGATGACGGGAAGCCCGAGGTCGGACAGCGCGCGCACGAAGTCGCCCTGGCGCTCCTCGAAGCGCCGATCGGACCAACGCACGAGATACCAAGCAGCGTGAATCTGCTGGTCCACTGGGAGAGCCCGCGACTCCGCCACGCGGGCGCGCAAGGCCGCGAGGATGTCGTCACCGGACGCACCCGTCTCGAAGCCCTCGGAGTCGTAGAGACCGAGCAGTCCCCCAGGATGGCGGTGATAGTTCAGGCCCTGCGTCACCGGCTTGCCGACCCCGGTCGCGGCCACCTCGCTGCCGAAGATCGCGTTCACGAGGGTTGACTTGCCGACACCCGTCTTGCCGAAGACCGCGAGATTGAAGCAGCCCAGGGACGCGAAGGCTTCGGAGAGCCGCTGGGCGAAGAGCGACTCCACCTCCGCCTGGGGCAGATCGACGGACTTGCCCGGGACAGGCTGCGGGGAGCCTGGGCTCGCGGAGTCGCTCATGGGTCCACGGTAGGTGCTCGACCGGTCAGGACGCGCGAGAACGGTCGGGCATCGGTGACACGGTGCGGGTTACCTTGGTTGCATGCTGCGCACCCTGGGGATCATCGGCGCTGCCTTCGTGCTGCTTGCCGTCGCCGGGGCCGGTGGGATCGTGGCCCTGGGCGGCGTCGACCTCCTACGAGATCGGGTCATCGTGGTGCCCGAGGAGCTGAGGCCGGTCATCCTCGAGGCAGCCGAGCGATGCCCGGTGGTCCCCGCGGAGGTGCTTGCCGCGCAGCTGGCTTCGGAGAGCAGTTGGGATCCACGAGCGGTCAGCCCCGCGGGCGCCACAGGTCTGGCCCAATTCATGCCCGCTGTCTGGGAGCAGTACGCCGTCGACGGGGACGGCGATGGCGACCGCGACATCTACGACCCCGTGGATGCCATCCACTCCGCCGCCGCGCTCAACTGTGTCAACTCCGGCCTGGTCGCCGATGTCCCGGGGGATCACGTGAGCAACATCCTGGCGGCCTACAACGCCGGCTTCAACCAGGTGCTGAGGTACGACGGGGTGCCTCCATTCCCGGAGACCGAGCAATACGTGGAGCGCGTGCTCTCGCGGGCGGAGCGGATCGAGCTCTAGGCGCGCGGATTGCCGAACATGTCGGAGTTTCCGCGAGCGTCGGCGACCAGCCCAGGCACGACGGCGGTGAGCTCAGCCGGATCCCAGCGGCCCCCGTCCTTGGTGGCTGTCGGGCCCTTGATCCACGGCTCCGCGACGCCGATCTCGTTGCCGGTGACGGTGAAGATCCGGCCTGTGACGCCCGCGCTGAGCGGTGAGCCGCGCCACACCACGCGCGGCGAGATGTTGGCTGGGTCCATGGGGTGGTAGCCCGATGCTTCAGGCTGAATGCCACTCATGTCCGAGAAAAGCCCCAGGCCCTCGGTCATGCGCGTGAGCGCGACGGGCGCGATCGCGTTCGCGGTCACGCCCAATCGCGCGAGCTCGTCCGCGAGGATGACGGTCATCGCGGCAATGCCGGCCTTGGCGGCACCGTAGTTCGCCTGCCCGATGTTGCCGAAGATCCCGGATGGCGACGACGTGGAGATGATGCGCGCGTCATTGGTCCCGCCCGCCTTGGCACGCGCCCGCCAGTAGTTGACGGCGTGGCGGCTCACCGCGAAGGTGCCGCGCAGGTGCACGGCGATGACCGAGTCGAACTCCT
>JBMSWZ010000154.1:0-4624 GCA_049425105.1 Cephaloticoccus sp. | reverse complement strand
GCATCGGCTGCGACCAGCAATACCTGAATTTCGACCGGGGGCTGGCCTCGCGGGGGGAGGTCGGGGCCGGCACGGTCATTCGCGAACACGTGACGGTGAACCGTTCGATCCATGCCGATCAGGCAACGGTGATCGGCGCGCACTGTTTCCTCATGGCGACGAGCCATGTCGCGCATGACTGCGTGCTCGACGACCACGTGGTGCTGGCCAATGCCGCCCTTTTGGCGGGCCACGTGAGCGTCGGCGCGCACACGTTCATGGGAGGCGGCGCGGCGGTGCATCAATTCTGCCGCATCGGCGAGAGCGCGATGGTGGCAGGGCACGCCGCGATCACGCGCGACGTGCCGCCCTACCTGATGGTGGCCGAGCGCGACGATGTGATCGCGTTCAATGTCGTGGGCCTGCGGCGGCGCGGTTTCAGCCGCGAGGCGATGATCGAGCTCAAGCGCGCGTTCGAGGCGGTTTTCTTCACGCCGGGCAACATCCGCGCCGTCGCCGCCGGACTGCTGAGCGAGCAGGCCTGGGCCACGGCGGAGGCGAAGGCCTTTTTGAGCTTTTTTGCGGAGGGCAAGCGCAGTTTCGCCCGCGCGCGCCGGCGCAAGGCGGAGGACGAGGCCAATGAGGCCTGAGCTCGCGATCACCTGCGGCGATCCCGCCGGCATCGGTCCGGAGGTCATCGCCACGTGGCTGCGCGCGCCGGACACCGACGCGACCGGGGTGGCCTTGATCGGACCGCCGGCGTGGCTGGCGACCTTGCCGGAGAGCGGGACGAAGATCCCGGTGGGGCAGGAAACCTATGCGGCGGTGCCGGGACGTCCGGATGCGGAAGGCGCGTTGACCGCCTACGCCGCGATGGAACTGGCGGCGCAGGGGTGTCGCGACGGCCGTTTCGAGGGCGTGGTCACCGGGCCGGTCAGCAAGGCGGAACTGGCGCGCATTGGATACCCCTTCCCCGGACAAACGGAATTTTTTGCGGACCGGTGGGGCGGCGAGCCGGTGATGGCTTTCACCGGCGGGCGGCTCCGGATTGCGCTTGCGACCTGGCACCTGCCGCTGGCGGAAGTGCCCCAGGCGCTCGGCCCGGCGCTGCTGCACCGGACGATCGCGGCGGCCGACGAGCTGGCCCGCAGCGAGGGCGTGGCCGCGCCGCGCCTCGCGGTGTGCGGACTCAATCCGCACGCGGGGGAATACGGGCTGCTGGGCGAGGAGGAGCGGGATTTCCTTAATCCGGCGCTGGCCCGGCTGGCCCAGGAGTTTCCCGGTTTGGTGCCGCATTGCCTGCCGGGTGACACGGTGTTCGGCCGCCAGCTGCGCGGCGAATTCGACGCGGTGGTGGCGCTTTATCATGATCAGGGCCTGGCGCCGCTGAAGACGGTGGATTTTGACTCGGCCGTGAACGTCACCCTGGGTCTGCCGCACGTGCGCACGAGCCCGGATCACGGCACGGCGTTTGCGCTGGCGGGCCGCGGCGAAGCCAGCGCCACGAGCCTGGCGAATGCCGTAACCGTGGCCCGACGCTTGATTCGCCGGCGGAACCGGGGTTAGTTCTTGGGCATGACTGTTTCCACCCCTGAACCGACCGCCGCCGCGCCGACCGTGCGCGAGGGCGACGAGCGGCTCGTGCGGCTCACCGCCGCGGCGGGGGAAAAGGTCATGGCGCTCATAGCGCGCGAGCAGCAGGGCGATTACCTGCGCATCGCGATCACCGGCGGCGGTTGCAACGGCCTCAGCTACAAGCTGCGGTTTACGCCCGCGCCCCGGACGGGTGACATCCTGGTGCGCTCGGCGGGCGTCCCGGTGCTGGTCGACAGCAAGACCGCGCTCTACCTGCGCGGCACGGTGTTGGACTACTCGAACAAGCTCATCGCGGGCGGGTTCAAGTTCACCAACCCCAATGCCAAGGCCAGCTGCTCCTGTGGCGAAAGCTTCAGCGTGTGAGCTTTTCCGACCGGTCCGGCCCTAAATAGGTGTTGTCATCGGCCCGGCGAACCCTGAAAACCGCAAAGTCTGATTTATCGTATTAATATTATTTGATGGCCAATTCGTTTCCCTCCGCCGGCGGCGGCCGCCCCGGTCACTACAACCGGCGCAACAACAACAACCCGTTTGCGGCCATCCGGCGCAATCACCGAATCCGAGTCCCGGAAGTCCGGGTGATTTCCCCCGAAGGCAAGCAGCTTGGCATCTTGGCGACGCAGGCTGCGATCAGCCTCGCGCTCGAAGTGGGCCTGGAACTCGTGGAGGTGGCGCCGAACGCGCGCCCGCCCGTTTGCCGCATCATGGACTTCGGCAAGTATGTTTACGAGGAGTCCAAGAAGACCTCCCACGCGAAGGCCACCGCGAGCAAGATCAAGGAGATCGAGTTCACCCCGCGCATCGAGGGCAATGACTTCATGACCAAGCTGCGCCGCGCGGAGGAATTTCTTTCCCATGGCGCCAAGGTGAAGCTGCGCCTCAAGTTCCGCGGTCGCGAAATGGCGCACACGGAAATCGGTTTCGACGTGATGAAGCGCGCCATCTCGGAGCTTGCCGGCATGGGCCATCCCGACTCGGAGCCGAAACTCATCGGTCGCAACATCAATGTCATGCTCACCGCGCTGCCCGCCAACAAGCGGAAGCCGAAGTTCCATCACGATGAGGAACCGCATGACGAGCCGGAAGCAGCCGAGGCGCACGACGCCTGAGCCCGGGGCGGTGCGCGGCACGAGCCACGTTTCATGGCTGCGCGGGCCGGGCCCGGTGGCCTGGTTCGTTTTGCTGGTGGCCCTGCTTGGGCTCGTCCCGGTCCTGCCGGCGGCGGGCAAGAACATCCGGGTGGGCGGCGTGAACTATGTTGATGCCGTGGACTTCGGGGCCCGGTTCGGGCTGAAGGCGACGAGCTCCGGCCGCAAGCTCACGCTGAAGAGCGCGTGGACCACCATCGAGTTGGAGGCGGAGAGTCGCGAATGCCGCTACAACGGCCTGCGGGTGTTCCTGGGCGATGCGTCCCGGGCCTACCGTGGCGCGATCCTTGTCAGTCGCACCGATGCCGACCGGTTGTTCAATCCGCTGCTCCTGCCCGGCGACGGGCAAACGAAGGTGCCGGAACTCCGCACCATCGTCATTGATCCCGGCCATGGCGGACGCGATCCCGGCAAGGAAAACCGCCGGTTGAAGGTCAACGAGAAGACCATGGCCCTCGATACGGCGCTGCGCCTGCAGCGCATGCTGGAGAACATGGGCTACCGCGTCTTACTCACCCGGACCGAGGACCGGCATCTTGGTGCGGACAAAGCTTCCGACCTGCTGGAACGCGGCGCCATGGCGAAGCGCGCGGGGGCGGACCTGTTCATCAGCCTGCACTACAACGCGGTGGGCAGCGACCCGCAGCGCGTGTCCGGCGTCGAGGTCTACAGCCTCACGCCCCAGCACCAGTATTCGACCTCGGACCCGGAGCAGGACGACGACAAAGGCGCAGCCGAGTTCAACGTCGGCAACGCCCAGGATCATTGGAACATCCTCCTCGGCTACCACGTGCACCGGCGCTTGGTGGAGGAACTCAAGGTGTCCGATCGCGGCTTGAAGCGCGCCCGTTGGGCGGTGCTGCGGCACGCGGAGTGTCCGGCCATTTTGGTCGAGGCGGGCTTTTTGTCCAACGACGCCGAGGCGCGGCGCATTGCCACGCCGGAATACCGCCAGCGCATCGCTGACGCCATCGCCCACGGGGTGGAGGCCTACGGCGCGATTTTGGCTGGCGTGCGGAAACAGCGCGCTGGAAGGTGAGCGGCGGAGGATCCGCCGCATGTCACCCATCCGTTCCCTGGTTACTGTCGTCGCCTTGGGCCTGCTGGTCCCCGCCGCCAGGGCGTGGGATTACGCCGGGCACCGCCTGGTCAATGAACTGGCGCTCGCCGCACTGCCGGACGATTTTCCGGCCTTTGTGCGGGCACCGGCCGCCGCCGAGCGCGTGGCATTCCTGGCCGGGGAACCGGACCGCTGGCGCAACAACCCGGACCTGCCGATCAAGCAGTTCAACTCCCTCGATCACTACCTCGATTTGGAGCAACTTGCGTGGGCCGGGTTGGATGGGGCCACGGTGTCGGATTTGCGCTATGTGTTTGCGACCGCGTTCGCCGCGGGCCGCGCCGCGCATGCGGACCGGTTTCCGCCCATCGAGGCTGGGCGCAACCTTGACCACACCCGCGAGTGGCCCGGCCTGCTGCCCTGGGCGATCACGGAAAACTACGGCAAGCTCCGCTCCGGGTTCTCCTACCTGAAGACTTTTCAAACCGCCGGCGGCACACCGGAGGAAATCGCCAACGCCGAGGCCAACATTCTCTACATCATGGGCGTGATGGGGCACTACGTCGGCGACGGCGCGCAGCCGCTGCACACCACCGTTCACCACAACGGCTGGGCAGGCGCCAACCCGAACGACTACACGCACTGGCGCGGATTGCACTCGTGGATCGACGGTGGCTTCATCGCCGCCGCCGGCATCACGACCGACATGCTGCGCCCGCGCGTGACCACCGCCGCGCCCATCGAGGTTACGGCGCGCGCGGATGGCCGTGATCCCGTCTTTGTGGCCGCGATGGACTATCTGCGGGCCCAAAATGCCCTGGTGGAACCGCTCTATGCACTG
>JBMSWZ010000153.1:0-4630 GCA_049425105.1 Cephaloticoccus sp. | reverse complement strand
GAATGCTGGCTGATGCCGGGCGTCGTGGTGGGCACCGAGTGTCGCTTGGGGGACCGCGTGCGTTTGCATTCTGGCGTCGTCGTGGGCTCCGACGGGTTTGGCTACGAATTCGTCCAGGGCCGCCACGAAAAGGTGCCGCAGGTCGGCATTGTGGTGATCGAGGATGATGTCGAGATCGGGGCCAACAGCACCCTCGACCGCGCGCGTTTCAGCCGGACGGTGGTTGGGGTCGGGACCAAAATCGATAACCTCGTCCAGGTGGCCCATAACGTGATCATCGGCCGCCATTGCATCCTTTGCGCCCAGGTGGGCATTGCCGGGAGCACCACGCTTGCCGACTATGTGGTCTTGGGTGGTCAGGCCGGAGTGGCGGGTCATTTACACGTGGGCAAAGGGGCCAAGGCGGCGGGGCAGGCCGGGATAACCTCCGATGTCGAGCCCGGTCAGTTTGTCGCCGGTAATCCCTCCATGCCCTACATGCTGGAGCGCCGGCTCCATGTGCTGCAGCGTCGCTTGCCGGAATTGTTCAAGCGGGTCGACGTGCTTGAACGCGGCGGCGCCTGAAACGGCACTCGACATCACCCAATTTGCATCATGAGCGAATCCCGCCTCAAAATTCTTTCCGGTAATTCCAACCGACCCTTGGCCGAGGAAATTTGCCGGGCGATCAACGAGCCCCTCTGTGAGGCCACGGTCACCAGCTTCCCGGACGGGGAGTCATTCGTGAAGATCAACGAGAACATCCGCGGCAAGGATGTGTTCATTATCCAGTCGACGTGTCCGCCGACCAATCACCACCTGATGGAGCTCCTGATCATGATTGATGCGGCCCGCCGAGCCTCGGCCCAGCGCATCACCGCGGTCCTGCCGTTTTATGGCTACGCGCGCCAGGATCGCAAAGACCAGCCCCGTGTGCCCATCACCGCCAAGCTCGTGGCCAACTTGCTGGTGGCGGCGGGGGCTTCCCGTATCCTGACGATGGATCTGCACAGCCAGCAGATCCAGGGTTTCTTCGACATCCCGGTCGATCACCTCTACGCCTCGCCTGTCTTCTTCGAATACCTCTCGGGCCAGAAACGCGATCGACCGCTGGTGGTTTGCTCGCCCGATGTCGGCGGCATGAAAATGGCCGCGGCCTATGCCGACACAATGGGGGCCGCGCTCGGCATGGTCGCCAAGAAGCGCAAGAGCGCGAGTTCGGTCGAGGCCATGAACATCGTGGGTGAAGTCGATGGTTGTGACGTCCTGCTGGTGGACGACATCACCGAAACTGCGGGCACGCTGACGGCGGCAGCCAAGATGTTGCGCGAGCATGGCGCGGTGAGCGTGCGGGCGGCCGTCAGCCACTGCATCCTCAACGATATCGCCGTGGAACGCCTGAAGGGCGGCTTGATCGACGAGTTGATCACCAGCAATTCCACTCCGGTCAACACCCACGGTCTGCCGATCAAGGTGCTGAGTGTGGCCACGATTCTCGGTGAGGCGATCGTGCGGATAAACAGCAATGAAAGCGTGACCAGTTTGTTCAAAATCAAAGGCTTCTGAATCCGTCATGCGAACCCGTCTCGCCCCACTTATTCTCTTTGCCGGCCTTCTGGGTTGGGCGGCGGCGCTGTTTGTGACGGGCAAGGACGCCCCGGGTAGTGCCGCGCCGGCGGCAGCGCCGAAGCCGAAGTTCACGGTGGATCCTACGCCGGTTGCGGCCAACCCGATGCCGCAGGTTGCGAGTTATGCCGACATGGTTGAACAGGTGCAACCGGCGGTGGTTTCCGTCTATTCCACCAAGATTGTCACCAGCCGGGCCACGGATCCTTGGGCGCGGCTGTTTGGTGCACCCTCGCGTCCGCGTGAAGAAAAGGAGGAGGGCCTTGGCTCTGGCGTGATTGTCAGTCCGGACGGCTACATCATCACCAACAACCACGTGGTGGAAGGCGCCGACGAATTGAGTGTGCTGTTGCCCGACGACCGTGAGTTTCGCGCCACGCTGATCGGGGCCGACCCCAAGACGGATGTGGCCGTGATCAAGATCGAGGCCGAGGGCCTCACCACCGTAACCCTGGCCGACAGCGACAAGCTGCGCGTCGGGGACGTGGTGTTCGCGTTTGGCAACCCGCTGGGGGTCGGCCAGACGGTCACCATGGGCATTGTATCGGCCAAGGGGCGCAACTCCCTTGGTTTGCTTGAGAACGTCGCGGGCTATGAGGATTTCATCCAGACGGACGCGGCCATCAACATGGGCAATTCCGGCGGCGCCTTGGTTGATGCCAAGGGCCGACTCGTGGGCATCAACAGCGCGATCGTTTCCACCACCAAGGGCAACATTGGCATCGGCTTCGCCATCCCCATCAACCTCGCCGCCTCGATCATGCACAGTTTGGTTGAGACCGGCACCGTGGCACGGGGCTACCTGGGGGCCTCCGCCGAGACGGCCACGCCGGAGGTGCTGGAAGCGCTAATACTGCCGAGCACAATGCGCGGCGTGGTGATCACGAATGTCAACGAAGGCGGACCGGCCGCAACCGCCGGGCTGAAGCCGGCGGACGTGATCTTTGCGGTGGATGGCAAGGCGGTCACGACCTTGGAAGACTTGCGGCTACTGATTGCCCAAACCGCGCCCGGCTCCAAGGTGCAGATCGATTATGCCCGTGATGGCGAAAAGCGCGCGGTCGCGGTGGAGTTGGGCCAATTTACCGAACAGCCGAACGAGTTGGTCGAGGGAGTCGAGGTGGAGCCAGTTTCCGCGGAAGTGCGCCGCCGCCTGGGGCTTGATCCGCGCGTCACGGGATTGGTCATCACGCGCATAGCCGACAATTCACCCTATGCCGGGTATTTGATCCCGGATGTCGTTATCGTGGAGATCAATCGCAGTGTCGCCAGTGATCTGGCGGGGGCGCGCGGCCTGCTCCGCGATGGCCGCAACCTGCTTCTGGTCTACTATCGCGGCCAATACCGCTACCTGACCCTGAACCAAGACTGAGCGTCAGCTCCCGGGCTTGTGGGCCGGGATGGCCGCCAACTCCGGGGGCAGCTGGTCCGCCTCGTAGGTTGGGAAACTCAATTCCAGCAGTGAAACCGCCGGAATTTCGAAACGGGGCTCATTGGCGCTGCGGTCGACCAGCATCGCCACGGCCACCGGCACGCCGCCGGCGGCTTTGACGATTTCAATGCATTCCCGGGCGCGTCCTCCCCGGGTCACGACGTCCTCGGCGATCAGCACCTTTTCGCCCGGGGTCAGGGTAAAACCGCGGCGCATCACGAGCACATCATTCTGCTTCTCCGCAAAGAGGTAGCGCGACTTGGTTTGGCGGGCGAGTTCCTGACCAATGACGAGGCCGCCCATCGCTGGCGCCAGCACCGTGGAAAACTGGAGGCCATGAAGCTTGGGCACGAGCAGGCTGGCCAGCCGCTCGACGGCATCCAGCTGCTCGCAGACCCGGGCGCATTGGAAGAAATGGCCGCTGTGCAGGCCCGAGCGAAGGATGAAGTGGCCTTCGAGCAGGGCCCCGGTCCGCTTGAAAATCTCCAGCACTTCGCGTTGTGAATCGTCCATGGTCAAAGGCTGCGGCGAGTTTGGCGGGAAAACAAAATCATTTTGCGGATGATGGTGAAAGGCTGCAGCTTCAGGCATGCCCAAGGAAACGGCCCTGCTTGAAGACGAGGTAGGGGATGTGCTGGAGAAAGCCATCCGGCAGCGGGGCATCACGGTCGCCGACTTGGGCACGATCACCGGAGTTTCCCGTCAGCGCATCCAGGACGCCCTCGATTACCGGAGCGAACTTTCTTGCGCTGAGCTTCGTCGTCTGGCGGGAGCGTTGCAGTTGAACGAAGTGGGCCTGTGCGCCTTGGGCTGTGGGTGCTACCCACGGGCCGACATTCCGCGGCTTCCGTTTGAGGTGCACGTCGTGGCGATGGTGCATGGGATCGGCTGTGCCAATGCGTATGTGGTGACCAGCGCGGGGCCCCCTGACGGAGTTCTCTTTGACACGGGGCCCAGTTTGGGTGCGCTCTTGGAGTCATGGCCCGCCTCGGTGGCGAAGGTTGAGGCGGTTTTTCTGACGCATTTGGAAGGTGAGCACACGGGCGGCCTTTGCGATGTGGTGGACTATTTTGGTATCGCCACGGCCCGGGTGCCTGCGGCCGCCAAGGCGCCTTGCGGGCAGCCAATGGGCGAAGGTGATACCTGGACTTGGTCCGGACTGAAAGTCACGGCCTTGCGCACGCCGGGGCATGCGGCAGCGCATAATTGCTACCTGGTGCAGTCTGTCGCGGGTGGGCCAGCCCTGTTAGTCTCCGGTGACCTGCTCTTTGCCGGATCGGCGGGGGGGGCTTTCTACGACCAGAAGCTGCAGCAGACGCACTTGCGGAGGATTCTGGACCTATGTCCCGAGGATACCGTGGTGGCCCCCGGCCATGGTCCGATGACGACTGTGCGGATTGAGCGGCGCTACAATCCCTTCTTGGCGTGAATAGGTGGAATGGTCGGGGCGGGGAGATTCGAACTCCCGACCTCTACGTCCCGAACGTAGCGCTCTACCAGGCTAAGCTACGCCCCGATATTCCTCGTTTCACGAGAGGGATGCGCAGCAAAGGAAACGAGCGAAGGCACCGCAACTCAAATCTTGGAGTAAAA
>JBMSWZ010000152.1:0-4636 GCA_049425105.1 Cephaloticoccus sp. | reverse complement strand
ATCTGATCGGCGAAATGCGAACCGCCGCCTTGCTGGGCAAGGCCGTGGCCGAGCGCGCCGATGCATGTTCCGCCGAGCAGGTGCTGGCCATGGCCACCATCAACGCCGCTCGCGCTCTGGGTTGCGAGGATCGCATCGGCTCGCTCGAGATCGGTAAGGACGCCGACTTCATCCTCCTCTCCGGCGACCCGCTCAGCGTCTACACGCACGTTGAACAAACCTGGGTCGAAGGCCGCAAGGTCTTCGATCGCGCGGACCCCGAGGACCACCTCTACGCCGTCGGCGGCCCCGGCGCCGGCGATCCGTTGCCGACCTACCTCTGCTGCTTTGGCGACGCCTTCGCCCACCTCGAACACCAATAAGGCCCCGCCATGCGCCCCTCGATTCTTTCTCGTTCTCTTAATTTTTCTCTTTCTCTCATCGCCTGTCTCCTCGCGGTCACCCCCGTCCGCGCCGACGATCAGTCGATGCCGCTCGCCATCCACGGCGACACCGTCTGGACCCTGGAGGGCGAACCCATCACCGACGGCCTCGTGCTCGTGCGCGACGGCAAGATCACATTCGTCGGCCCTGCCGTCGGCACGGCCTACACCGCGGATCATCGCGTGCTGCGCGCCAAGGTCGTCACCCCCGGCCTCGTCGACGCCCACGCCACCGTCGGCCTCACCGGCATCCTGAATGCCGACGGCGACCAAGACATGCTGGAGAAGTCCGCCGCCCTGCAGCCCGCGCTCCGCGCCATCGACGCCTACAACGCCCGCGATCCGCTCGTGGCCTACGTGCGTTCGTTCGGCGTCACTACCGTCAATACCGGCCACGCCCCCGGCATGCTCATTTCCGGCCAGACCATGGTGGTCAAGACCCACGGCCGCACCGCCGATGAGGATGTGATCAAACCCGCCGCCATGATCGCCACCTCGCTCGGCAGCAACGGCACCACCGCCGAGGCCGGCAAATCCCCCGGCACCCGCAGCAAGGCCGTGGCTCTGTTGCGCGCCGAGCTGATCAAAACGCAGGCCTACGTCGCGAAACAGCAGCTCGAGGACGAAACCAAGCGCCCCGCCCGCGACCTCAACCTCGAGACCCTCGCCCGCGCCCTCGACGGCACGCAACCGCTCCTCATCACCGCTCACCGCCAGCAGGACATCCTTTCCGCCCTGCGCGTCGCGGAAGAATTTTCCCTATCCATCCTCCTCGACGGCGCCAGCGACGCCCCACTCGTGTTCGAAGAGATCAAGGCCGCGGGCGTGCCCATCATCTTGCATCCGAGCATGGCCCGCAGCTTCGGCGACCAGGCCAACCTCAGCTTGGAAACCGCCGCCACGCTCAAGGCCGCCGGCATTCCTTTCGCCCTGCAAAGCGGCTACGAGGCCTACGTGCCCAAGACCCGCGTCATCCTCTTCGAGGCGGCCATCGCCGCGGCCAACGGACTCACTTTCGCCGACGCCCTGGCGAGCATCACGCTCGACGCCGCGCGCCTTATCGGCGTCGCCGATCGCACCGGCTCGCTCGCCGTGGGCAAGGACGCCGACCTCGCCCTCTACGACGGCGACCCCTTCGAATACGCCACCCACTGCACCGCCACGGTCATCGACGGCACCGTCTACCCCGGCGAAAATTACGAATAGCCCGTGCGCTCTAAAATATCGGCGGAGAAAAATTCAGAAGCCAAGAAGCCAGGAACGGAGGTTTCATGGTTTCGTGGCTTCTGAATTCTCACCTTTACCCGCTGATCCACCGCGCAAAGGCGGTCATGAAATGCTGGGCCGTCTCGCCCAACAAAATGAAATACAGCACGCCGAGCCCGAAGACCAGGTAGCCGAGCAGGATGAACAACCCGTCGCGCTCCAGCATGCCCGCGGCGAGCAGCAGGATCGTCCAGGCCGGGAACGAATTGCTGAACGGGATTGGCAACGGCAGCAGCAGCACCAGCGCCGAGATCAGGATGAACAGCGCATGCAGCTGCAGCATCGGCTCCGGCACGCTGATCAGCGCCAGCCGCGGCCGGAGAAACGACTCCAACAGCGCGATGACCTTGCCCGCCACTGCGAACACGCGGTCGAAGAACCCTGCCGGCAGTTGCTTCCGCTGCAGTTTCCGCGGCAGCCACGGCCGCTGGCCCAGCGCGAGCCGCAGCGCGATGAGCGCGATGGCGGCCCCAAAGGGCGTTGAGAGCCCGGGCAGGGGAATCGGCGTGATGAAGGGCAGGGCGAGGAGCAGCAACAAGAGCGTGTAGGCCCGGCCGCGCAGCTGCAGGATCACCTCGCGCAGGGTCACCGGCCGTTGCCCGAGCCGCGCGCGCAGCTCCTCCAATTCCACCGAAAGCTTGCGGGGCGGCACCACGGGCAGCAGGAGGCGTTTCATGTGCCGCGGGTGTGGCCGAACAACTCCACGTGCAGCCGGTGCGCATAACGGTAGCCCCGCGCCTTGCAGGCCTCGGGCAACCACAGCGCCCGCTCGCGCAACACCGCCAGGTCCGTGCCCTCGGGCATCAGCAGCACGCGGTCCGGCGGCACCGCCGGCAATTGCGCCAGCATGCCCTCGACCTCGGCGAGGTCTGCCTCATCCGCCACCACAAACTTCAGCTGGAACTCATAACTCTCGATCCACGCCCGCACCACGTTCGGCTGCCACCGCAACGCCTCGTGCTTCCGCCGCCAGGCATCGTCCAGTCGCGCGTCCGGCGCCGAGTTGGCGAGCTTGGGCGAGAGCGATGCGAGGTCACAGGCGATGCCGTGCGGCGGAATCGTCCCCGCGGTTTCGATCGTCAGGTGATAACCCGCCGCCCGCAGCGCCGCGGCCAACTCCGGCAGCTCCAGCGCCAGCATCGGCTCGCCACCCGTCAGCACCACATGCCGCGCCGCGGGCCAGGCCTGCACCGCCGTGATGATCTCGGCCACCGTGCGCTTCTCCCCTTCGGGATGCCACGACGCATAAGGCGTATCACACCAGTTGCAGCGCAGGTTGCAGCCACTCGTGCGCACAAAGACCGAGGGCACGCCCGTGAGGCGGCCCTCGCCCTGCAGTGAATAGAAGATCTCAGAGATCAGCACAATCGGGTTTTAACACAGCGCCCGCCGAGCGCACGGAGTTTCTCTGTCCCCCTCCAACCTCCCTGTGTTCGCTGCGGCCTCGGTATTTTAACCGGTTTGCCTGATCGACTACCCGCGACGCCCCACGCACAGGCCGCAATACACCATCCAACAAATACAGTATTAACACCGAGGACGCAGAGGACACGGAGTAGCTCAATCATCTCCGGACCCTCTGTGCTCTCTGTGACCTCTGTGTTTAAACCGGTTTGCCCGGCAGCGGCTCCGTCGATTCGTAAACCGTCGGATCCACCACCCCCGCCTCGATGAACGCCTCGCGGCGCTCCACGCAGGTGCCGCACTTGCCGCAGTGCACTGCGCCGCCCTTGTAACACGACCAGGTGCGCGCGTAGTCCACGCCGAGTTTCGCCCCCTGGCGCGCCGTGTCGCCCTTGGTCATGCTGATAAACGGCCGGAGCAATTGGATCCGTGCGTAGGTGCCGTGAATCATCGCCTCGCTTATCGCCTGCATGAAGTCCACGCGGCAGTCCGGGTAAATCGCATGGTCGCCGCCGTGCGCGGCGATGACCAGACCCTCCGCGCCGATGCTTTCGGCAAAGCCACACGCGATCGAGAGCATGATGCCGTTCCGGAACGGCACCACCGTGCGCTTCATGTTCACGTCCTCGTAATGCCCCTCAGGGATGTCGCCGCCGCTCTTCAGCAGGTCCGACGCAAACAGCCGGTCGATGAAATCCAGCTTCAACACCTCGTGCCGCACGCCCAGCGCCGCCGCATGCTCCGCCGCGAAGGGCAGCTCGCGCGCATTGTGCTTCGCGCCGTAGTCAAAGCTGAGCACCCCGACCAGCTCATGGCGCGTGGGCGCCCAATGGAGCGCGGTCACGGAATCCATCCCGCCGGAGCAGAGCACAACGACTTTCATGACCCGCGAAGAAACCCAAATCCGGCCCGCACGCAAAATCGTTCTCTTTCTCCTAATCATACTCTTTCTCTCTTCCTGCGCCCGCGTATAACCCCCCCACGCCCATGCTCATCCTGCACGACCCGCAATGCGCCGCCTACGGCTCCGCCGCCCGACCGGAGCAGCCTGCGCGCACGATCCGCACCGCCGCCCACCTGCGTGCCGCCCACCCGGACTGGACCTGGCGGGTGCCGACGGCAGCCACCGACGCCGACCTGCGCCTCGCGCACACTGCCGCCCACCTTGCACGGCTGGGCCACGGGCCCGATTTCGACGCCGACACGCCCTATTTTGACGGTATCGCCGACCATGCCCGGCGCGCCGCCGGCTCCGCCCTGGCCGCCCTGCAGGCGGCGCGCGGCGGCGAAAAGGCCTTTTCGCTCATGCGTCCGCCCGGCCATCACGCGCTCGCCGCCCAGGCCATGGGCTTTTGCTACGTCAACCAGATCGCCATCGCCGCCCTGGCCGCCCGGCGCGACGGGGCCAAGCGCGTGGCCGTGTGGGACTTCGACGCCCACCACGGCAACGGCACCGAGGCCCTCCTGCACGGCCGCGACGGCATCCTGTTCATCTCAGTCCACCAATACCCCGGCTACCCCGGTACCGGCACGGCCAGTTTCGA
>JBMSWZ010000151.1:0-4644 GCA_049425105.1 Cephaloticoccus sp. | reverse complement strand
ACGGTGCTGCGCCGGGGCGCCCCGCGGTCGCGGACCACGTCGGCGTAAAACAGGTTCTCCGGCAGGCGTTTCACGTTTTCGTCAAATACCCGGCCCGTGACCGCGCCGTTCTCGTTGTCGCCAGCCAGGAACAGGTTCACCAGCGGCTCCTGGATATTGATCGTCCACGCCGTCATCTCATTCCACGGCCGGGACGCGCAATGCAGCGTGAACGCCGCAAGGGCGCGCTTGAACAGCGCGTCATGCTCCGGCGCCGGCGACACCCGCTGGTCGGCGAGGTGCAGGTAGTAGTCGACGAAGAGCTCGCTGAACTCCGCCCGGGCGAGCAGCACATTGCGGCTGCGCACAAAATACGTGCGCACCTCCAGGCCGCTCTGGGCCGGGTTGACGGGGGTCGATTCGGACATGCGCCCAAGGAGACACACCTGCGCGGAATCTCAAGTGCACAGGCGGCTGCGCCCGCCCGGTGCGGCTACTTCGACTGCTGCCGGAGCTTGTGCTCGAGTTTCTTGATCTTCGGGGCGATCACGAACTGGCAGTAACCCTGGTTGGGGTTCCGCTTGAAGTAGTTTTGGTGGTAGCCCTCCGCGATCCAGAATTTCTCCAGCGGCACGATCTGCGTCACAATCGGACGGCCAAACGAAGCCCGCGCCCGCTTCAGCGAAGCCTCCGCCGACGCGCGTTGCGCGGGATCAGCGTAGAGGATGATCGAGCGGTATTGCGTCCCCACGTCGGCGCCCTGCCGGTTGAGCGTCGTCGGGTCGTGCACTTCCCAGAAGAAATCGAGCAGCGTCTCGAGGTCCGTCTTTTCCGGATCAAACTCAATCCGGATCACCTCCGCGTGGCCGGTGGCGCCGGTGCCAATCTGCTCGTAGGTGGGGTTCGGTTTGTCGCCGCCGGCGTAGCCGCTCACGACGGACTTCACGCCGGGCAGGAGTTCGTAGGCCGCCTCGGTGCACCAAAAGCAGCCGCCGCCGAGCACCAGGGTTTCAGTCTTTGCTTCCGTGGTCATGGGTAAAGCGAGCGCGCCCAGCAGGGCGGAAATGAACAATGCCTTCATGGACGTGGGGGTCACCATGCCCGGAACTATTCCCGGCGCAAGCGCCCGACGGGATTCAAGGCGGGCCGGACTCAAGGTGGGCGGGCACGTCCCTGTGCCCGCTCTGTTGCCCCGGCCCCGCACGCTCGCGCTGACTAGAATCAGCTCGAATCCCCGCTGGCTTCTTGTTCCATCGGCCCACCCATGGCTGCCGACCCCGCCCCGCTGACCCCGCTCTGGTGCGCCGATGAAAACGCCGCCGCGCCGGACAGCTACGTCGCCTTCCGCGCGGCCTTCACTCTCGCAGCGGGCGGCGCGGTTTCCTTCCGCGTGCTGGGCGTATCGTGGTTTCAAGCCTGGCTGGACGGCGCTTGGTTCGCCGAGGGACCCGCACGCTTCACGCGGGCGCATCCCGAATACCAGACCCTCACCGCAGATCTGCCCGCCGGGCGTCACGTGCTCGCCTTTTTGGTCAACCACATCGGCGTTTCCACGCGTATTCTCGAACCCATCACGCCGTTCCTCAGTTGCACGGCCGCGTCGGCGGACAGCGCAGTGAATCTCGCTTGGAAATGCCAGCGGCTCGCCGCCTACACCGGCGGCGTGCGCCGCGTGAATCCACAACTGGGCTTCATCGAGTGGTGCGATACCCGGCAACTGCCGTGCGAATGGACCACGGCCGCTTTCGACGACGCCGCGTGGGCCGAACCCGTCGCAGCCACGCCGGACCTCGGCCCAGTCACGTCGCTGACCATCGCCAACACACGCTCACTGCCCCTGACGCCGCAACTGCTGGCCGAGGGCACGCTGATTGAGCGCTTCGGCTACGAACGCGACGATGTCCCCGCGCGATTCTTTCTCCGCGACCTCGCCCCGCGCGACCTGCCCCCCCAAGGCGTCTGGCGGCGCTACGATTTGGGGCGGGTGCGTTTGGCCCGGCCAAGTTTCACTATCGAAGCCCCTGCCGGCGCGGTCGTGGAATTCGCTTACGCCGAGGCCTTGGTGGAAGGCCGCGTGCCGCCATGGATCAACTTGTCCGCCGGCGACTCCTGCAACCTCGATCACTACGTCGCCCGCGGTGGGAAACAGACGCTCTGTCCGCTCACCCCGCGCGGCGGACGGTTCGTTGAGGTGCACGTGCTGGCGCCGCCGAGCCGGGTCACGTTTCACGACGCGACCGTGATCGAGCGCGCCTACTACGGCGAAGCCGCCGGTCGCGTCGTGACCGGCGACGCCCTCCTCGACCGCATCTGGTCCGTGGGCGTTGAGACTCATCGCGCCTGCGCCGAGGATGCCATCACCGACAACCCCACCCGCGAACGCGGCCAATGGGCGGGCGACGTGGTCACGGTGGGAATGGATATCGCCGCCGCCGCCTTCAACGACCTGCGGCTCTGCCGCCGCAGCCTCGTGCAATGCGCGCAGTGCGCCCGCGACGACGGCCTCGTCGCCGGCTTGTGTCCGGGCGGCGCCGCCTTCCTCACGACCTACGCCGCGCAATGGATCAACGCCTGCGTGCATTACTGGGAACTGACCGGCGACCGCTCGATCCTGGTCGAACTGTTGCCCGCCGCCCGCCGCAACTTGGGCGCGTTCGCCGCCAATTGGACCGACACCGGGCTGCCCGACGACTTGGGCTGGGGCTTCGTCGACTGGGGCTACGTGCGCAACCCCGGCCCGAGCGACATGGGGGTCAACCTGCACTACTTCGCCGCGCTGCAAGCCATGGTCCGCTGGTGCACCGAACTCGGCGAAGCCGCGCTTGCGGCCGAGGCCGCCAGTCGGGCCGCCGCGGTGCTGCGCGTGCTCGCCGCCTACTTCACCGGCGAACTCTCCGCCGGCGGCGATGCCTGGACGCGCCTCGGCTATCATCGCACGGCGTTGGGTCTGCGCCTGGGGTTTCTCGACGACGTCGCCCCCGCCGCCCGGGATTTTCTTCAGCGTCACATGCTGGACTGCTTCCCCAATCGCAGCGACGCCCCCCGGCTCAGCGACCCGGCCGCGAACTACCCGCAGCTCATCACGCCTTACTTCGGCCACTACGCGCTGCCGGAACTGATTCGCCACGGCGGCATGGATTTCGTGCTCGACCAATACCGCACCTGCTGGGGCTGGGCCCTCGGCGATGGCCGCACCACGTGGCTTGAGGTTTTCGATCCGCGCTGGAGCCACTGCCACCAATGGGCCGGCTGCCCGACCTGGCAGCTCTCGCGCTGGCTACTCGGCCTGCAACCGCGCTTCGACCGCGGCCCGATGCAATACGACTTCGAGCTCCGCACCGGCTCCCTCCGGGCCACCGCAGGTTCGGTTCCCATCGCCGGCCGCGACGACGCGATCACTGTCTCTTGGAAAAAATCCGACGGCCAATTGCACTACAGCCTGCAAACGCCCGTCCCCCTCACGCTCAAACTCCCCACTCAACTCGGTGGCGACACCATCGCCGTGACGCGCGAATTCCACGCCAGCTGGCCAGAACAAGACCTCTGAATTTATTAACACAGAGGTCACAGAGCACACCGAGCCTGACTCCTTCCTCCGCGACCTCTGCGTCCTCCTGTTAAAAACTCCGCCTCTACCGCGAGAATCGCCGGTATTTGATCCGATGCGGTTGGTCCGCGTCCTTGCCCTTCCGGCGGCGGAAGTCCTCGAGGTAGCTCGTGTAGTTGCCGTTGAACACGTGCACGTGGCTGTCGCCCTCGAAGGCGAGGATGTGCGTGGCCACGCGGTCGAGGAACCAGCGGTCGTGCGAGATGATCACGGCGCAGCCGGCGAAGTTCTCCAAGCCTTCTTCCAGGGCGCGGATTGAGTTCACGTCGAGATCGTTCGTGGGCTCGTCGAGCAGGATCAGGTTGGCGCCGCTCTTCAACACGCGCGCGAGCAGCACCCGGTTGCGCTCGCCGCCGGAGAGCACGCCGACCTTCTTCTGCTGGTCCGCGCCCACGAAGCCGAACTGCGCGCAATACGCCCGGCTGTTCACCGTGCGCGTGCCGTGCTGCATCATTTCCTGCCCGCCGCTGATCACTTCCCAGATCGTCTTGTCGTCCTCCAGCGAGTCGCGCGACTGCTCGACGTAGGCGAACTTCAGCGTCTCGCCGACCTTAAAGGTGCCCGCATCGGGCTGCTCAAGGCCGGTGATGAGCTTGAACAAGGTCGTTTTGCCCGCGCCGTTGGGACCGATGATGCCGACGATGCCGCCCGGTGGCAGCGCGAAGTCGAGGCCCTCGAACAGGAGCTTGTCGCCGTAGGCCTTGGCCACGCCGGAGGCCTCCACCACGAGGTTGCCCAGACGCGGACCGGGCGGGATGATGATTTCGAACTTCTTCTCCTGTTCCGCCACGTCCTGCTTGAGCATCTGTTCGTAGGCGTTGATGCGCGCCTGGCCCTTTGACTGCCGCGCCTTGGCGGAGGAGCGGATCCACTCCAGTTCGCGCGCCATGGCCTTCTGCCGGCGGTCCTCGGTGCGTTGCTCGATCGCGAGGCGGCGCTGCTTCTGCTCCAGCCACGAGGAGTAATTGCCCTTCCAGGGGATGCCATGGCCGCGGTCGAGTTCGAGGATCCAGCCGGCGACATTGTCGAGGAAATAGCGGTCGTGGGTCACCGCGATG
>JBMSWZ010000150.1:0-4650 GCA_049425105.1 Cephaloticoccus sp. | reverse complement strand
GCCATGAAGCGGATCACAAACGCCACCTTGGAAAAAATCCCGTCGAAGGTCTCGAGCAGCAGTGAAAGATCGATCGCGGAGACGTTGGGGAACTCCCGCACCACCGCCTGCTGCAGGCGCGCGGAAGCCGCGGCGTCATCGGCCCACGTCGCGACGACATGAAACTTCGGCGCCTCCTCCAGGACGCCGGCCGGAAAGACCACGAAAAAATTCGGCTCGAGGCGGCGCCACTCCACCTTGCGCAGGCTGGTGATCCGCGTGCGGATCGGCACACCTTGCACGTCGAATTCGATCTCGTCGCCCAGTTTGGCGCCAAGGTCCCCCACCAAGTCCGCCTCGACCGAAATCGGGACAACCTCGGTGCCCTCCAGCACGCGACCGGTGAACTCGCCTGCCAGCAATACCTCCGTCGGCGTCAGGGTGTCGCGAAAGGTGGACCGGTATTCCCGCCGCAGCGTCCAGCCGGGGATGCGCACCGACTCGTCCGCCAGAATGTCCTCCGTCAACCGGCCGTTGAGCGACCGGATCTTCATGGTCACGATCGGCGCCTGGGCGCGGGCCGGCATCTGCTCGGCCTCCAGTCGCCGCAGCAACGGGTCGATCTGGTCGTCCTGAATGTCGAAGAACATCAGGTTTGCCCGCTCGCCGCCGCCTGTGCCCTCGATCTGGGCGAGCAGGGTGCCACGGGTGAGCTGCAGCGTGAGGATAAGAAAGGTGCCCAGGCCCAGCGCGAGCAACAGCAGCACGGTGCGGTTGTTCGGCCGGTGCAGGTTGGCGATGCCCTGCCGCACGACATACGGCAGCCGCCGCGGCGCCCAACGCCGCGCGGCATACGCGAGGAACCGCGCCAGCAGGCCCAGAATCGCGAAGCCCACCCCGAGCGCGCCGGCAAAACCCAGGCCCAGCCGCCAACTGTGCGTCTGCCAGACCGCAAACCCGACGACCGACGCGCCGATCACGACCCACAACGCCACCCGCCAAGGATCAAGGCCGGCGTCCTTTTCCGCCGCCATCGACCGCAAGGCCGCGAGGGGGGATACGCGTCGCACCGCGAGCAACGGCAGCAGCGTGAACAGGACGCAGATGATCCAGCCGGAGCCCATGCCGCGCAGCACCGCGGCCCACGAAACATGAAACTCCACCGGCAACGGCATCAGGCCCGCCAGCGCCGCGGGCAGCAGCAGTTGGATGCCCAGACCCACCAGTCCGCCGAGCGCGGCGCCAATCAGCCCGAGCACCGCGCCCTGCACCAGGTAGACGCTGAATCCCTGCCGGGCCGACGCACCGAGGCAGCGCAGCACCGCGACGGTCGCAAGTTTCTGTTTCACGTAGACGTTGATCGCGCTGGCCACGCCGATCGCACCGAGAAACAGCGCCACGAATCCCACCAGGCTCAGGAACGCCTGCACGTTCTCGATTGTGCGTCCGAGGCGCTCCTTGCGGCGTTCCACCGTGTCGAAGCTCAGCCGTTGCGTGGAAAACTTCTCGCGCAAGTCCGCCGCGATCGCATCGGGATCCGTCGTGGGCGGGAGTTTCAGGGCCGCCTTGAACCGCAACAGGCTTCCCTTCCCCGCCAGCCCCGTCTCGGGCAGCAACGCCAGCGGAATATACGCCCGCGGCGCGAGCTGCGTGATGGCGAACGATTCACCCGGGATGTTTTTCACCGCGCCCAGCACCGTCAGCGTGCTGCGGCCCAACCGGACTTGGTCACCGACCGCCAGGCCAAACTGCGCCAGCAGCGTGTCCTCGAGAATCACCCCTTCGCCCCCCGCCGCCAACCGTGCGGCGGCGTCCGCCGGCGCCGTCAAAAACTCGCCGTAAAACGGAAAATGCCCCTCCACCGCGCGCACTTGCACGAGGCGCGTGCGATCCGCCTCGCCGGGAAACACCACCATCGAGGAAAACCCCACCTCGTCGGCCCGCTCGCCCCCGAGCGCCGCCAGCGCGCGGTTGACGTCATCCGTGAACGGCTGGCGCGACACGATCACGAGGTCGGCGCCGAGCAGGCCCTTGGTCTGGTCCGACACCGCCCGCTGGAGGTTGTCGCTGAACGAACCGACCGCCACGAGCGCCGCCACGCCGAGCACAATGCAGAGCGAATAGAGCACCAAACGGCGGCGCGACGCGCGCGAATCCCGCCAGGCCATGGAAAGGACGAAGCGCATCGGCTCAGTCCTCGACCACCGCGCCGCCCCGCAGCCGGAGGATGCGCTCACATCGCGCCGCCAGTTCCAGGTCGTGGGTCACGAGCACCAGTCTCGCCGTCCAGGTTGCCGGTCGGCTCGTCGCAAAACAGGATCTTCGGCGAGTTGATAAACGCGCGGGCCAGCGCCACGCGCTGCTGTTCGCCGCCGGAAAGCTGGACCGGGTAATGATCCGCCCGTTCCCCCAGCCCCACCCGCGCGAGCAAAGCCTGCGCCTCGGCCTCGCGGCCGCTCTCGCCGCGCAGTTCCAGCGGCACCAGCACGTTCTCAAGCGCCGTCAGCGTCGGCACGAGTTGGAAATTCTGAAACACAAACCCCACGTGCCGGTTGCGCACCGCCGCGCGCCCGTCCTCGTCGCGCGCCTCCAGCGCCTCACCGGCGATCGCGACGCTGCCGCTGCTCGGCACGTCCAGGCCGGCGCACAGGCCGAGCAGTGTCGTCTTGCCGCTGCCGCTCGGGCCCACGATGGCGAGGCTGGCCCCCGCCCGCAGGTCAAAGCTCACCTCGCGCAGGACGGTCAGGTCGCCCGCCGCGCCGGGGTAAGTCTTGGTGAGCCGCTGGACTTTGAGCATGATGTCGTCATTCATGGGCGGATGACCCACGAAAAGCAGAATCCCGACCGAATGCCAGTTCGGGCGGTCGAATTTTCCCGCAAATGATCCGCTGGTTCATTGGCTTGAGTCTGCTCGCGCTCACCGGATTCGCAGCCGAGCCCAAGACCATCGTGTGTCTCGGCGACAGCCTCACCGCAGGATATGGCCTCGGCAACCCGGGTGCGGAGGCCTACCCGGCGCTTTTGCAGGACAAGATCGACGAGGCCGGTCTCCCCTGGCGGGTCATCAACGCCGGCATCAGCGGTGACACCACCGCGGGCGGCCTGCGCCGCGTCGGCTGGGTGATGCGCACCCGCATCGACGTCCTCGTGCTCGCCCTTGGCGGCAACGACGGCCTGCGCGGCATCGACCCGGAGGTAACCCAAGCCAACCTCGAGGGGATCATTGACCGCGTTCGCGCCCGCTACCCGGCGGCCAAGGTCATCGTGGCCGGCATGCAGATGCCAGACAACGTCGGCCCGGATTACCAAGCGCGTTATCGCGCGGTTTTCCCCGCCGTGGCCAACGCCCGGGACGCCCTCCTCCTGCCCTTCCTGCTCGAAGGCGTGGGCGGCGACCCGGTGCTGAATCAGCCGGACATGATCCACCCGACGGCGGACGGGCAGCGCATCCTGGCCGACACGGTCTGGGCCGCGCTGCGACCGTTGCTTTGACTCCCCTCTTTCGGGCCTGGTGGAAATTGCCGGAGTTTTCGCGCATCCGGCACAACGTCGCGCGCCCGGTCGGCGTCGCCCAGCAGCTTCGTCGCATACCGGGTGAGCGGCGCCTGGTGCTCCGCAAAGGTGCGCTCCATGAAATTGTGGTGCTCATGCGTCTCCGCCCGTGGTGAAGGATTCGTGGGGGCCATGGGTTTCAGGGCGAAAACGCGGCAGGCGCGGGTTTCTTAGGAAAGACCCTGGCAAATTTGCGCCGGGGCCGCAACCCGGGCCGGGAACAACCGGCAAAAATGGCGCCACCCGCGGGCGGCGTTTCCGGCCGTTACGGCTCGTTTGGCGGCCACCGCAACCCCGGTAAACTTTTTGCCAATCCCGGCTTGCCACCGCCGCAGGCGGCGGCTTCGCTCCGCGACACTTTCCCTCCCAACCCTCCCCTCATGATGACCCGCGAACTTGTTGCCCCGATTTTCTCCACGCAGCGCGCGGGCCGCCTGACCACCTGAGTCAGGCATTGCCCGCCACCACGAGCGGGTCCCCGGAAAACTTCTTTTCCCTTCGGAACTCCCGCTCTGCCCCGAGCGGGTTTTTTGTCCTCCTTTTCCGACTTTTCCATGTTTTCCCAACTTCAAGGCCTCTGGGCCCTCATGCGGGGCCACCGCCTCCGCTACGGCAGCGCCCTGCTCTGCCTGCTCGCGGCCACTGTTCTCAACTACGGTGTGCCGCTGGTCGGCAGCGTCACCATCGACTTCGCCATCGCCGGCAAGGAGCTTGGCCCGGACACCTCCGCGCCGATGCGCTGGCTGCTGGGCGTGTTCGGCGGCGCCGAGAACCTCCGCACGCACCTTTGGCTCGCGCCCTTGGCCATGGTGCTGCTCAGCGCGGCCGGCGGCATTTTCAGCTACCTCAAGGGCTGGCAGGCCTCGCTCGCCAGCGACGGCATCGCCCGCCGGCTGAAGGACGAGCTTTACGACCAACTCAACCACCTCCCGTCGCGGCACCACGACCAGTCGGACACCGGTGATCTCGTCCAACGCTGCACCAGCGACGTCGAGACCGCCCGCATGTTCCTCGCCTCGCAGGTCATGGACATCGGCAACGCCCTCATCCTCTCCGGCACGGCGCTGCCGCTCATGCTCCTGCTCAACGCGCCGCTCACGCTCGTATCCTTCGCGCTGC
>JBMSWZ010000149.1:0-4658 GCA_049425105.1 Cephaloticoccus sp. | reverse complement strand
CCGCTGCTCGCCGACCCGGCGGCCCTGCGCGCCCGGGCCGCCGCGGACGGTTACCTTTTCTTCAAGGGCCGCCTGCCCGTCGCTGAAATCCTCGCGCTGCGCCGCGAGCTGCTCGCGGTGGTCGAGCGCCACGGCTGGCGCGAACCGGGCCAGGACGATCTCGGCGGTCTCATCAACTACGACGCCATCAATCGCGTCAGCGACGAGGAGATGCACCGCACCGACATCGGCGTGACCGCCGACGCCTATCATGACGTGCAGCGCCTGGAGCGCTTTCACCGGCTGCCGCATCACCCGCGGCTGATCGAAATCTACCGCACCCTCTTCGGTCGCGAAGTCCTGGTGCACCCCCGCCACATCTGCCGGATGGTGACCCCGCACAGGTTCATGGTACCCACCCCGCCGCACCAGGATTTCCCTTATATCCAAGGCACCGCCAACGCCTGGACCTGCTGGTTTCCCGTCGGCGACTGCCCGCGCGAGCTGGGCGGCCTGGCCGTGCTCCAGGGTTCGCACACGAAAGGCTACCTGCCCGTGCAACCCGCGAAGGGCGCCGGCGGTTTCGCCGTGCCGTTGTGCCCGACGGAAACCCAATGGGTCGAGGGCGACTTCGCGTGCGGCGATGTGCTCACCTTCCCCGCCCACACCGTGCACAAGGCGTTGCGCTGCCAGTTCAAAAACCAGATCCGGCTCTCGCTCGACGTGCGCTACCAAGCGGTCGACGAACCGGTCGACAACAGTTCGCTCAATCCGCATTGCCCGCTGACGTGGGAGGAAATCTACGCCGGGTGGAAGCGTGACGACCTGAAGTATTACTGGCGGAAACTCCCGCTGCAGGTCAGCGCGTGGGACAACGGTTTCCTCAAGCCTGCGAGCCGGATTTGCTGAGGCGGGGTCGGCGACCCTGCCCTACATTTCTGTCAGCACCAGAGCGATTCGATCAGCCGCAATCGGCGGTGATACCAGCGTCCGCCGCAGGCCACCCAGAGCACGTCGCGCTTCGGTCCGCCCAGCCATAGGTCGGTGATCGGTCCGGCACCCGGCGCCGGCATGATGCCGGACGGCAACCCATTGCTATTATTGAATTGGATTGAGTGCTCCGTCGCCGTGATCAGCCAGCCCGGCTTCGCCATTGCGATGGCGACGTTGTTCCCCGCGGGCGACGCCGCGTCATTGATGCGGCGGAAATACGGCTCCACCGAGACGAGCCCGCCATCCGCAGTGATGACCGCCATCCGCGTATCGCTGCCCTCGGACGTCGCGATGACGAGCTGAGCCTCGTCCGGCGTCAACGCCAGCGCCATGGGCTTCGACAGCTTGGCCACCACCCGCGGAGCACTTCTTCCTTCGATCAGCACCACGCGGTTGCGCGCCATTTCCGCCACGTAGGTGCACCCCTCCTTTGTCACCACTCGATTCGGCGCCCGTTCCGCGGGTTTGATGCGAGTGCCTTCGCGCCAGTTCTTCTGCGGCGCGAGCAATTGGGCAATCGGTTGTTTCGAACCGCGTCCCGCCACCGGCTGCTTCGGGTAATCGCTCCATACCCAACGCAACGCGTCCGGCGCGACCATGTTGCAGTGGTATTCGTTGTGCCCCGCGCGTTCGTGCCAGACGTGGTTCACGTCGTAGCCCGCATAGCTCAGCGCCGCGAGCATCTCGAGATTGGCGGTCCACCAGTGGCCGTTCACCACGTCGAGGTCATCGGCCCCGCCCTGCAGGAAAACCTTGAGCGGCTTCGGCGCCGTTAGCCGCACCTGCGCCGCGAAGTCGTGACCGCCCCGCATCGGCGTAAATGAGCCCACCTCCGAAACCACGCGTTGAAACGCGTCCGGCCGCGACCACGCCGCGTTGAGCGCGCACATGCCGCCGCTACTGCCACCGAAGATCGCGCGACTGTTGCCGTCCGTCCGCAACAGGTAGTCGCGCGCCACCTCCGGCAGGATTTCCTCCAGCACGAAGCGCGCATAGCGATCGCCCGGCGTGTCGTATTCGAGACTGCGGTTGTCGCGCTCGGCGCCGCCGGCGCGGGCTGCGGGCACCTTGCCGGGATTGATGAATACGCCGATGGTCACCGGCATTGCGCGCTGGTGGATCAGGTTGTCGAGCACCACCGCCAGATTCCACCGGCCGCCAAAGAGGTGCGCGTGCCCGTCCTGCACGACCAAGACGCACGCCGGCCGCGACGCGCGATACTGCGCCGGCACGTAGACCCAGTAGTCGCGCACCGTGCCGGGAAACACCCGGCTCGAATCCAAGGTCCGCGCTTCGACGCGGCCCCGGGGCACACCGGGCTGCGGGAGGGAGTCCGGGCCCAAGGGGAAAAACTTCGCCAGCTGCTTCGGGGTCATGGCGCGAGTAAACCGGCGTCCCGCTTTGCTTCAATCCGCGGCTGTGACATCCATGAAGCGGCGCGCCAGCAGGTCGATCAAACCCGGATGCGAGGCCAGTGGTGTGGTGCGCACCACGCGCAGCGCCGGCGACGCGGCCATCGCCGTCGCACTGATCTGCGCCAAGTCGCCCCCTTCGCCGGCGTGTCGGCCCGGCTGCAGAAAAAGCTGCGTCACGACCACGGGGCCCGAAGACCAAGGGTCGCGCGCCAGCAAGTTGCCCAGCAACGGATCATTGAAGGCATATTCCGGACCGGGCCGGCGTTCCATGCTGCAGGGCGCAACCGCGGCCACGGTCTCGCCGAGCTCGTGCGCGAGCTGCACGGCGACTTCATTGCGCACCGCGGTGACCGTCGGAATTGGGCTGCCGTGATCCACCAGCGCCACGCGCACAGGTTCGCCCCGGACAAAGTCCGGCGTCGCCACTTCGCGCACTCGGTCCGCCAGCATGCGCGGAAGGTCGGCTTCGCCCGCACGATGCAGCACCGGCGCGATGCGCAGGGAGAGCGTTGGAAACTCCGGTTGCAGTTTGGCCACGATGCCCGGGAGGTAGTCCGTGATTGCGCGGCTCGGGCCGAGGAAAAGCGGCAGCACGACAAAGTCCGTTTCGCCCGCGGCCAGTTCGGTGCGCAGAAAATCCTCCACAATGACCGCGGGTTCACCGTCCAGCGCGGCCGCCGGCACTCTGTTCGCGTGCAACAGCGACACCGGCAGCACCTCGCGCTCAATCCGCGCGCCCAGGCTTCGCGCCAAGTCGCGCAGGCTGAGCGTCGCCGCCGGCTCCAGCGAGCCGTTGTCCACGAGGAGCAGTTTCACCCGGCAAGTTGAAGCGCCTGCATCGTCTGCTGCAACTCCGCCCAGCGCACCACTTCGCCAACGATGATCAGCGCAGGCTGCCCCTTGAGCATTTCCGCCAGCATCGGCGCGGCTGCGAGGGTCGTGATGTGCGCGGCCTGCGCCGGCAAAGTCGCATTGGCCAACACCGCGACCGGCGTGGTGCCGGCCAGGCCGCCGGCCTGGAGGGATTCGCTGATTTCCGGCAGCCGGCGCACGCCCATGTAAATGCACAATGTCGCCCCCGTCTTCGCCAGCGCCGCCCAATCCACCGTCGCTTGGTCCGGCTTCTTGCCCGCGCACTCGTGACCAGTGACAAACACCACCGCCGAGGCGTGCTCGCGGTGCGTCAACGGCACCCCAAGGCTTGCACCCGCGGCAATCGCCGCCGTCACCCCCGGCACCACCGCGCAGGGGATCTGCTCGGCCGCCAGCGCCGCGATTTCCTCACCTCCGCGGCCAAAAACGAGCGGATCGCCGCCCTTCAGGCGCACGACATGCAGGCCTTTCCGGGCTTCCTCAATGAGGATGCGGCAGGTTTCTTCCTGCGGGACGTAGTGCACGCCCGCGCGCTTGCCCACATATATGCGCTTCGCCTCCGGCGGGCAGAAATCGAGGAGGGCGACATTGGCGAGGTCATCATAGACCACCACATCCGCCTCGGCGAGAACACTTTGACCACGAATCGTCAGCAAATCGACCGCGCCGGGCCCCGCGCCGACCAAGGTCACTCGTCCGCCGGAGAGGCCCCTGTCATAATCAAACTTTTGTTCTTTACTCATCTAGTTAGCTTTTTCTTTAGTTCTTCACCTAATTAATCAACTCCAATTTTTGTCATGGCTGATACTGAATCCCCCAAGTTGTCCCACAATGAAGTGCTGAAGGACGCCGTCCCGACGCTTGCCGGCACCCTGGCCGCCACCATGGCGGACCCGGCGGCGGACCGGTTTTCGGACGATGACACGCAATTTCTCAAATTCCACGGCGCCTACCAGCAGGACGATCGCGACCTGCGCAAGACCGGCAAGAAGTACATGATGATGATCCGCGGCCGGATCCCGGGCGGCGTCATGACGGCGGCGCAGTATGCGGTCTTCGACCAGCTGGCCGACGACTACGGCAACCACACCCTGCGCCTCACCACCCGCCAGAGCATCCAGTTTCACGGCGTGCTGCTCCACGGTCTCGGGCCGCTGATCAAGAAGATCAACGAGAGCCTCCTTTCCACCCTGGCAGCTTGCGGCGACGTGAATCGCAACATCACCGCCTCGCCCACGCCCGCGACCACCAAGGCGCGCGACTTGGTTTATCAGGACAGCGTGCGTCTCGCCGACGCCCTCGCCCCGCAGACCAAGGCCTACCACTCCATCTGGATCGACGGCGTGCAACTCGACCTCGAGGACCAGGCGAACAAGGACTTCGTCGACCCGCTTTACG
>JBMSWZ010000148.1:0-4680 GCA_049425105.1 Cephaloticoccus sp. | reverse complement strand
CGTGCCCTCTCGGACGCGGAGGGTGTCGTCGCCGCCAAGGGCGCCGAGCAGGCCGCGAATCTCCGTCCGCAACTCCTGCTCCCGGCCCGGCGACAACGTCTCGTCGTCGAGGATGAGCACGACCGCGCGGCTGTCGGTGGTGCCGACGTTGCTGCCGAACGGCGGCGCCCCACGCCGGTTCACCTTGGTGGCTGAGCACGATGTGCTCCAGGCGCTCGAGCCGGTCGGCATCGAGCCGGGCCTTGAGGCCGGCTTTGCGGACGAGTTGATAACCCAAGACCACGTGGCCCTGCAGGATGCCGCGGCGGCTGCGTTTGCTGGCCAGGGTGCCTTCGTATTCGATGGTTTTACCGGTATCGTGCACGAGGATGCCGGCCATCGCGAGGTCCGCGTCGACCTCGGGGTAGAGCGGGAGCAGGGCTTTGCCGGCCCGCGCCATCTGCACGGTGTGTTCGAGCAGGCCGTGCCGGTAGGCGTGGTGCATGGCCACGGCGGCCGGTGTCCAGCGAAAGGCGTCGCCGCACTCCTCGAACACCCCGCGCACGGTCATGCGCAGTTCGTCATGCTTGAGGGCATCGATAAAGCCGTTGAACTCCTCCCACAGCGCCGCGGAGTTTTCCGGCGCGACCTCCACCAAGCTCTCGATGGCCTCGGGCATCGCGGCCAGCTCGCCGTCGGTGACGACGGTGACCTTCAGGGGACGGGGCGAAAAGCGGTCTTGGTAGAACTCGACCTTGCCCTCGAAGCGCACGACGCCGCCCTCACCGGCCGCACGCAGCGTTTCGAAGGCCGGGCTGTCGCCGAAGATGGTGCAAAGGAACGAGCCGCCGCGGTCGCCGAATTCAGCGCTGAGAAAGGCATTGCCGTTGCTGGCGGTCTTGGTCGTCAGCCGGCGCACCACCAAGAGGCTGTGGAAGATCCGCCCTTGGTCGGATTCGGTGTAGCGCTTCAGCGCTTCGACATTGAGCAGGGACGATTCCGACATGAGTGCAGGGTGACGGCACGGAGAGCGTTCGTAAAATCTTCTTTCTGGCTCAGGGATAGTATCGCTGGCGGGCCTTGACTTGAACCAACCGGCGTTCGGGCAGGATAAAGGCCGTGAGTTGACCGCCCATGGCGCAGGCGGTGTCGAGACAAAGGGACCACTTGAGCTTGTAGACGGCGGCGCGCGGGGGGTGGCCGTAGACGACGAAGGGCGGCCCCGTCCAGTAATCGGCCCACGGCAGGGCCTCGGGGGCCTCACGCCGCTTGCAGGGGCGCCCGTCGCTGTCGATGACCTGAACTTCGGTGACGATGTCCGCGCCTTGTTCCCGCCATGGCCGGTCGGGCAGGAATCCACCATGCACAAACAGCATGTTGAGCTCCGGCACTTCGTGAGTGAGGGGCATGGTTTCCAGGTAGGCCCAGTCGGCGTCGTCGAGCTGGGCGTAGGTCGGCTTCTCATTGTCCCGCACCTTGACTTTGTCCGGATTCCTCCGCGCTGCGAGCAACCGGCGTTCGTGGTTGCCGAGCAAGGAGATGGCGCCGTGCTGGCGGGCAAGCTCCACCACGCGGTGGCTGTCCGGGCCGCGGTTGACGAGGTCGCCGAGCAGGATGAGTTGGTCGCCCGGCTCCAATTTCAGCAGTTGGAGCAAGTCGGCGAACTCCTGGTGGCATCCGTGGATGTCGCCGATGGCAATAAGGCGTCCGTTCATGCGGGTGGGAATTTGCTAGCTTCCCCCCGGTGGCGAAGTAAACAAGAAAGCCGATGGATCTGAATCTTCAGCCGCTGGCCGCGGCCTGTTTTGTGACCGGCGACCCCTTTCAGGAAGGCGACCGGGTGGTGAGCCGCTTGGTGCGGAACGCCAACCTTGAGATCATGCGTTACGACGTGGCGGAGTCCCGTCTGGACGATCTGGCGGTCGAAGGCGCACTGGTCTGCAGCTGGGTGCAGGCCTTCGAGCCGCGCCTCAAGGAGGAAAACCCCGACCGGGCGCTCAAGCTGACGGCGGAAAACCTGTTCGTGACACTGGCCGATCCGGCCAACGAGCCGGATGCCGAGACGGTGCGCCTGATTCAGTTTCTCGCGCTCATGTTGGAGCGCAAGCGATTGCTCCGGGCCAAGGGCCGCTCGGGCGATGGCACCCGCAACGTCTTCGAACATGCCAAGACCAAGCAGCTTTTCGAGGTGCCGGCCGGTGATTTTGATCCGGCTTTCTTCGTTGCCGTGCAGGCCCAGCTGAGTGTGCTGGTCGGCGGGCCAACCACGCCGACAGAGGAGCCGGTGGAGGCTGCCGTCCCGGCCGAAGGGCCGTTGGAGAATCGCCACTAATTCTGTTTGGATTATTTTTCGCCAATAGCGTAGTGGTTTTGGAATGCAATCTGGTCCTATAGGTCAGACCACGCCGAAATGAGTAACTCCGGATACGTCGCCAACGCGCGCCAGCTGCCCGCGATTTCCCTTCCCAGCGCGGGGCAAGCGCCCAAGGAAACGTTGCGGACTTTGCTGCGCCGGTGCCCGCGCGAGACCGTTGAGGCTGCCGTCCAGTTCCGGCGCACGCGCAGTCCGGAAGTCGTGCCGGTGATCGTGCGCGGCGTGATTTTCCGCTATATCGAAGTTGACCGGCGGGAGTTGCTGCAGGCGCCTCGGGAGGACCTGCGGCTGAGCGAGGATCTGGGTTTGGATTCCCTCAGTTTGATCGAGATCTCGATGACGTTGGAGGACGTGCTGGAGGTGTCCCTCAGCGAGGACAAGCTCCGCCACTTGCGGACCCTGGGCGATATCAGCCGCTATGCGCGGCAGATGGGCTCAGCCTGACGGGAATCCCGTGGGCCTGCAGGGCCGCCTTGGCCTGCGGAATGGTAAAGGTGCCGAAATGAAAGAGGCTCGCGACCACCACGGCGCTGGCGTGACCGGCGTCCAACGCCGCGGCGAGGTCCGCCAATGAACCGGCGCCACCGCTGGCGATCACGGGCACCTCGACCGCGTCGCTGACGGCGCGGGTAAGCTCAATATCGTAGCCGGCCTTGGTGCCGTCGCGGTCAATGCTGTTGAGCAAGATTTCCCCGGCGCCGAGCTCGACCGCGCGGCAGGCCCACGCAACGGCGTCGAGACCCGCCTCCTGGCGGCCGCCGTGCGTGTAGACTTGCCAGGATCCGTCGGGCGCGCGCTTGGCGTCGATCGCCACGACGATGCACTGGTTGCCGAACTTGCGGGCGGATTCGCGGACAAACTCCGGGCGTTTGATCGCGGCGGTGTTGAGCGAAACCTTGTCGGCGCCGGCGTTGAGCATGGCTCGAATGTCATCCACGGAGCGCAGCCCGCCGCCAACCGTAAGGGGCATGAAACACTGCTCGGCCGTGGCGCGAACCACGTCGTGCATGATGCCGCGGCCCTCGGAGGAGGCGGTGATGTCGAGGAAGACCAGCTCGTCGGCCCCTTGGGCGTCGTAGGCCTTAGCCATGGCGACGGGGTCGCCGACGTTGCGCAGTTCACCGGCCTCGGCCTTGCCGAATTGCACGCCGCGCGTCACCTGGCCGTTGTGGACGTCGAAGCAAGGGATGATGCGGCGGCTGAGCATGATCGCAGGTGGGGCAGGCCGGTCGGGCCGGTGGCGGTTTAGCCGTCGATCTGGGCCACGTCGGGCTCGAAGGTGACGGCCAAGCGGTAGACATGCCCCGGGCGCATGATCAGCGGGTGATCACGGACCAAGGTCTGCAGGTAGTGGATCTTGCCGTAGTTGGTCCGGTAGGTCGGGTCGTTGGTTACGACATCGGTCTCGGCCCAGGCGCCTTGGAAATCATCCTTGGTCACGCTGCATCGGTGACCCTCGGCGCCGAGCGCGAGGGAGCCGCCGACGCGGTATTGCGAGTGGGGCGCGGCGATCGCGACCATGTAGCGGAATTTGTCCAAGGTGACCTGCTGCTTCACCGTGTAGGCGAATTCACAGCTGATCTGGTTGCCGGAGAAATTCCACTGCACCTTGACGCTGCCGAGGCCCTTGAGGATCTCCTCGTCGGTGGTGATGAGTTCGGGCTGCTCGTAGCGGAAGAAAAAGCTGTTGCGGAGGCCGAGGCCGGTTACGCAGTTGCGGCCGTAGAAGGCCGGCAGGGTGACTTTGTCGCCGAACGTGAGCTCGGGGAGCATGATCGGCAGGTAAACGTTGTTCGGCCAGTCGAAGACGCCCGGGCAATGCGGGAAGGGCAGCGCGTCGCTCGTGAGGTGGCGGCCGCAACTGATGAGTGGGATCTGCGCATGCAGGCCGCTGGTGCCGTCGCGGTAGAGGAAGACGCCCTGTTCTTTGCGGTTGCTCTTGTCGAAGATCACGAAACGTCCGCTGGTGCGGGCGGGCTCAGGCTTGCCGGGGGCGGCGGGCATGTGCACGGCGCGAGCGAGGCGGGACCACTGGCACAGGTAGCGGGCGGCGTCGAAGTTCGCCATGCGCGTGGTGTGCGAACCGTAGGCGGTGCGCTCGTCGTCGCGCAGGTCGAGGAAGCCGTGCTCCTGGTCGAGGTAGGTCTGGTAGAAGAACAGGAACAGCCGGCGCAGGATGTCGAAATACTTGGCCTTCTGGTCATCGGCGATCCAGCCGTCGCGCAGGCCCTGCAGGATGAGGCTGATGCAGTGCATCTGGCCGTAGGCGCCGGCCGCGCGGCCAAAGGCCCAGCCGAGGCCGTCCGCGCGCACCAGGTCCGGCATCA
>JBMSWZ010000147.1:0-4713 GCA_049425105.1 Cephaloticoccus sp. | reverse complement strand
TCCAGGCGCGCGTAAGGATTCAACTCGTCAAGCAAGCGCAACGAGGCGATGCCCGCGGCCATGGCGAGCGGGTTGCCGCTCAAGGTGCCGGCTTGATAGACGGGCCCGGTTGGCGCCAGGCAGTCCATGATGTCGGCCCGGCCGCCAAAGGCGCCGACCGGCAGGCCGCCGCCGATGATTTTGCCGAGGGTGGTGAGGTCCGGGGTGATGCCTTCCAGCTCCTGCACGCCACCTCGGGCGAGACGGAAACCGGTCATGACCTCATCGAAAATAAGGAGGGCGCCATGCTGCGCGGTGATCTCGCGCACGGCCTGCAGGTAGCCGGCATCGGGTATGATGAAGCCAACATTCCCGCAGTAAGGCTCGAGGATGACGCCGGCGATCTGCTCCGGATTGGCTGCAAACGCCGCCTCCAGCGCCGCGACATTGTTGTAGGGCAAAACGACGGTCTCGCGCGCAAACGAAGCGGGCACGCCCGCGCTGTCGGGATTGCCGTGGGTGAGCGCACCGGAGCCGGCCTTGATCAACAGCGAATCGCTGTGACCGTGATAGCAGCCCGCAAACTTGATGATCTTGTCGCGCCGGGTGAAACCGCGGGCCAGACGGATGGCCGACATGGTCGCCTCCGTGCCGCTGTTGCACATGCGCACCTTTTGAATCGAGGGAAAGAACCGCACGATCAGCTCGGCCATCTCGACTTCGTAGGGATTGGGGGTGCCAAACGAGGTGCCGTGCTCCAGCGCCGCGGCGATGGCCGCCTTGATCCGCGGGTGGTTGTGGCCGTGAATCGCCGGCCCCCAGGTGCAGACGAAATCGATGAGCTCGCGGTCATCCGCGGTGGTCAGCGTGGCGCCCTGCGCGGACTTCACGAAGAAAGGCGCACCGCCCACGGAGCGGAAGGCGCGCACGGGCGAGTTGACGCCGCCGGGAATCAGGTGCTGGGCGCGGGCGAAAAGGTCGGTGGAGGCAGACATGGAGCAGGATTCAGTCGTAACGCTTGACCCAAGCGGCGGTGAACGCCGCGATGCTGCTGGCGCTGATGATTCCCTGCACGATCCAAAAGGCCAAGGGGTCGTCAGAGGCGGTCACCCTGTAGGCAGTGCCGCGGTTCTCGCGATCCTTCCCGGTCAAAAGCGTGCGGCCTTGGACCCACTGGGCGACAAAGAGTATCACCAAGAATACGCCGACAGCCACGAGTTGGGCGGGACGAACCCGACTGGATTTAAATTTCATCAGCTGACGTATTTCTGAACGATGGGAATGCGCCGGCCCACGCCAAAGGCGAGGGGCGTGATCTTCAGGCCGGGGGCGGCCTGCTTGCGCTTGTATTCGTTGAGGTCGACCTTGCGCACGACATCACGGACCACCTCGGCGGGGAAGCCTTGTGCGATAAGATCGCGAGTCGAGAGACCTTCCTCGACATAGCCTTCCAGGATGGCATCGAGCTGGTCGTAAGGCGGCAGGCTGTCCTGATCCTTCTGGCCGGGACGCAGTTCGGCGCTCGGCGGTTTTTCAATCGTGTTCCAGGGAATGATCTCGCGGTCGCGATTGATCCAGCGACAAAGGGCGTAGACCTGCGTCTTGAACAGGTCGCTGATCACGGCGAGGCCGCCGGCCATGTCGCCGTAAAGCGTGCAATACCCTACGGCCACTTCGCTTTTGTTGCCGGTCGTGAGCAGGAGGGAGCCAAATTTGTTGGAGAGCGCCATCATCAGGACGCCGCGGATGCGGGCCTGAATGTTCTCCTCGGTGACATCCGGTTTGCGCCCGGCGAAGACCGGACCGAGCGCGGACTCGCAAGCCGCCACCGCGTCCGCAATGGCGATGGTCTCGAAGCGAATCCCGAGCTTCTCGGCGAGCCCGCGCGCGTCGTCCCGGGAATGCTGTGACGAAATGGCGGAGGGGAGCGACACGCCGATCAAGTTTTCCTTACCAAAAGCCTCGGCGGCGATCACCGCCACGAGTGCCGAGTCGATGCCGCCGGACAAGGCCACGAGCGCGCGCTTGAAGCCACTCTTGTGGGCATAATCGCGCAGGCCGAGGACCAAGGCATCGTGGATGTCCTTGAGATCGGCCTGTGCAAAACTGGCGGCCGTGTGCGTTTGCGGGCTCGCGGTGTCGACGACCTGCAGGTCTTCGGCGAAAGCCGACAGGCCCTGGCGGATCCGGCCATCGGGCCCGGCGACGAGGCTCCGGCCGTCAAAGATAAGTTCGTCATTGCCGCCCACGGCGTTGACGTAGGCGACTGGGCACCCAAGGCGCTGCGCTGCGTCGGTGACCAAGCTTTGGCGCACGGCGCCCTTGCCGTGGTGCCAGGGGCTGGCCGAGAGATTCACCATCAAGTCGCACTTTTGCGCGGCCAGCTGGGCCACGGGATCGGCGCCCGCGTAGAAGCGGCGCGTGCCGATCATCGGGTGCGTCCAGACGTCCTCGCAGATGGTCACGCCGATCCGGCAGCCATTGAACTCCACGACCCCCGGGGCGGGGGCTGGCTCGAAGTAGCGGTCCTCGTCAAAGACATCGTAGGTCGGCAGCAGGCATTTGGCGGTGGTGGCGACGACTTTGCCTTGGTGACAGAATGCGGCGGCGTTGAATTGGTCGCGGCCGGCGCCGGAGGCATTGGCGACGACCGTGCCGAGAAACGCCGGCACGGCCCCGATTTGCCTGGCGATTTCCGCCAAGGAGGCCTCGGTGTCGCTGACAAAGCGCTTTTTGAACAACAAGTCGCGCGGCGGATAACCGCACACGACCAATTCCGGAAACGCCACGAGCTCGGCGCCGCGGGCGACCAAGTCGCGGTAAGCGGCGAGAATCTTGTCCCGGTTGCCGGGGAGATCGCCGACGATGGTGTTGAGCTGGGCAAGGCCGATACGCATGGAGAATGAAGCGTGGTGAGTGGCAGGAATTCCGCAAGGTGACAACTCGCAAGGCTTGCAGTCGGCCGGTGGGCGGGGATTGGTTGGAGTCGCTCCCATGATCAAGACCCTCCTCGTCCGCTCCATGCTTGGCGCGCTTTGCCTGCTCCCGGCGGCGGGCGCCCGGGAATTGGGGCTGGCCGAGGCCCTTGATCTGGTCGCCGGGGCCAATCTTGACGTCTTGGTCAGCCGCGAGGCCGTCAGCCAGGCCATGGAGGCCCAGCGGCAATCCCGCAGCGGCTTGATGCCGCAAGTGACCTTGGACGCCACGCAGCGCCGCAACCGGGCCGCTTCGGTGGGCGCCACCTTGGTGCGCTCGGGTGTCAGCAACCGTTTTGACGCCCAGCTCAACGCCCGGCTCGACCTCCTCAACCCGGTGAACCTGGCGCGTTATCAGGCCGCCAAGAGCGCCGTCATGGTTGCCGAGCTCGGCGCCGCCGGCACCCGGCAGACCGTCATGGCCGCCGTGGCGGAAACGTATTTCGCCCACTTGCGCAATCTCGAGCGCACGACCGTGCTCGATGACAACATCCTGCGCGCCCGGCGGCTGCTCGACCTCGCCCGCAACCAGTTGAATGCCGGCGTGGCCACGCAGATCGACGTGACCCGGGCGGAGGCTCAAGTGGCGGTGGCGGAGCAAGCGAGCCTGCAGCATCAAACGGTGGTGCAGGGCAGCGCATTGCAACTCAAGCGTCTCCTGGACCTGGATCTCGGCGCGGCGTTGACTTTGGCCCCGGTCAAGCTGCCGCGCACCGAGCCGGTGGCCGCGGGTCCGGATGTGGCGTGGGACCGTCGCTCCGACCTGCAGGGCGCCAAGGCGCTGCTCGAGCAAAATGACCTCGAGGTGCGCGCGGCGCGTTTCAATCGCCTGCCGTCACTGGCCCTGGTCGGCAGCTATGGCTACGCCTCGGAATACGCCCTGGACGGCAACGAGGCGCAGCCGTGGTCGGGCAGCGTGGCGTTGAGCCTGCCCGTCTTCGATGGCGCGGAGACCCGGGCCCTGACCGGCATCGCCCGGTCGCGCCGCCGCGCGCAGGAGCTGCGGGTGAAGAATCTCGAATCCCAGATCGCGGCGGAACTGCAGTTGGCCCGGCAGGATGCCGCGTCGCGTCTGGCCCAGATCGGGGTGGCGGAAACCCAGGAAGCCCTCGCGCGCGAGGAACTGGCCCTGGCGGAAAAGCGTTTTGAGCAGGGCGTGGCGGACAACCGCGAGATGATCGAGGCCCAGGGGCGCCTGGCGACCGCCAGCGACAATCTGGTCGAGGCTGTCTATCGCTACAATTTGAGCCGGGTTGAACTGGCCCGCGTGCAGGGCGACGTGCGGGATATCCTCCCGTCCGCGCCATGAGCGCACCCCGCCTGCTGCTGGCGTCGGCTTCCCCGCGCCGGCGGGAGCTGCTGGGTCAGCTGGGGATTCCGTTTGCCGTGATCACGGCGGAGGTCGAGGAGCATGAAGACCCGGCGACCGACCCGCGGACAATGGTCGCCCACAATGCCGCCCTGAAGGCCGGCTGGGTCGCGGCCCGCCACCCCGAGGACTGGGTCCTGGGGGCCGACACCACGGTGTTTATTGACGGCCACGCGCTGAACAAACCGGCGGATCGGGCGGAGGCGGCGGCGATGTTGCGGCGTCTGTCCGGACGCACGCATACCGTGTTTACCGGGATCGCCCTGCGCCGCCAGGCCACCGGATTGAAAGTCGACCGCGGGGTCGCCAGCGAGGTGACTTTCAAAGTGCTGACCGAGGACGTCATCGCCGACTATCTCGCCAAGGTCCACACCCTCGACAAGGCCGGGG
>JBMSWZ010000146.1:0-4731 GCA_049425105.1 Cephaloticoccus sp. | reverse complement strand
ATTTCAGGCGGCGTTGGGCGGCGGGTGTCACACGGCGTTCGCCGCGCATGCCGCCGGCGACACGCTTTATCTTTTTCACGAGCGCGTCGGGCTGCGCAGTCTGCCGCTGGATGATTCCGACTACGATGCGCCGAAGGATACCGCGGCACGCGTCCTGAAGAACCTGGGATTGATATGAGCAAAACCTTACCCCTGACTGGTCGCCGGGTGGCGGTTACGCGCGCGCGTGATCAGGCCCCGGAATTGAGTGGCAAGCTGACGGCCCTGGGCGCCGAAGTCATCGAGCTGCCTTTGATTCGGATTTCAAAGGACGTCTCCAAGCAGGACCTCGCCGACGTGCTGCTCGAACTGGGCGGCTACGACTGGATCGTGTTCACCAGTGCGAATGGCGCGCGGTTTTTCTTCGAGGAGTTTTTCCGCATCTTTGACGACATCCGGGCGCTCGGCCTGCTGCGCTTCGCCTGCATCGGCGCGGCCACGGCACGGGCAATTCAGGACTTGCACCTGCGGGTCGAATGCCAGCCGGAAGTCGCCACGGGCGAGGCGCTGGCAGAGGCCTTGATCGCCACCGGCAGCCTGGACAGCGCCAAGGTGATGATCGTCACCGGCAACCTGAACCGCGACGAACTCGTCGTGAAACTCGAGGAGGCCCGGGCGATCGTGGACCGGCTGCCGGTTTACAAGACGGAAAAGACCAATTTGACCGACGATCCCGCGGCGGTGGACTTTCGTGCCAAGGGCGCCGACGCCGTGCTCTTCGCCAGCTCCTCGGCGGTCGACTCGTTCGTGGACCAAGCCGGCGCGCTCGCACTGGCCCCGGGAGCGAAAACCCCGCTGGCAGGCAGCATTGGCCCGCAAACCAGTGCCATGATGAAACAGCGCGGCCTGCCCATCGCGTTTGAGGCCAAGGAGCCCAGCCTCGACAGCCTCGTGGAGGCGCTGGTGAAAAAGCTGACGCGGTAAGCGATTGCTAATTCTCTTTGAGCTGACCCGGGATTTCCGCGTAACTCGCCGTCAATGAAAGTACCGTTTCTCGACCTCAGCCTGCAGCACCAAGGGATCCGCACCGAGGCGCTGGCCTCGCTGACCGCGACCTATGACGCCACGCGTTTCTGTCTCGGCAAGGACGTCGAGGACTTTGAGCGCAATTTTGCCGCGACCTTGGGGTATCCCCGGGGGTTGGGCATGAACAGCGGCACCGCGCCGCTCCACGTGGCCTGCATGATCGCCGGCTTCGGCCCGGGCGATGAGGTCATCACCACGCCGTTCACCTTCATCTCCTCGGCGTGGGGCATCAGCTACACCGGCGCCACGCCGGTCTTCGCTGATATCGAGCCCGGAACCTACAACTTGGATCCGGCGAAGCTGGAAGCGGCGATCACGCCGCGGACCAAGGGCGTCATCGTGGTGCACCTGTTCGGCCAGCCGGCGCGAATGGACGAGATCATGGCGATCGCGAAAAAGCATGGGCTCTTCGTAATTGAGGACTGCGCCCAAGCCGTCGGCGCCCGCTACCGCGGCACGCCGGTCGGCTTGATGGGCGATGTCGGCACGTTTAGTTTTTATCCCACCAAAAATCTCGGCGGTGCGGGTGAGGGCGGCATGTTCGTTTCCGCCAACGAAGACCTGCACATCCGCGCGCGCCACATCCGGGTGCATGGATCCGACCGGCGCTACTATCACGATGTCATCGGCGGTAATTTCCGGATGGACGGATTCCAGGCTGCGGTGCTCAACGTCAAGCTGCCGCATCTGGCGGCGTGGACGGCGCGGCGTCAGGCCATCGCTGCTCGTTACCGGGCCGAGATCACGCTGTCCGGCGTCACCTTGCCGGCGGTGGTGGATTACGGCGACAGCGTTCTGCACCAGTTCACGCTGACGCACCCGCAACGCGATGCCCTGCGGGCGCACCTGGCGTCGTGTGAGGTCGGCACCGACCTGATCTATCCTGTGCCGCTGCACCTGCAGAAGTGCTACGCCACCTTGGGCTACCCGGCTGGCAGTTTCCCCGTGGCCGAGGCCATCGCGGCCAACTGCCTGAGCCTGCCGATTTTCCCGGAGCTTACCGACACGCAGGTGGACCACGTCATTGCCAGCCTCAACGCCTTTCCCGCCGCATGATCGACGGGGTGCGTTACAAAGTTTGCGGCCTCACGTCGATCGTCGACGCGGGCTTTGCGGACAAGTGCGGGGCGGATTACCTCGGCTTCAACCTGCACCCGCCGTCACCGCGCTACGTGTCGCTGCGCCAATATGCGGGCATGGCCAAGCTGCTCCCGCCGCGGAAAAAGGTGGCCGTCACCGTCGAGCCCACGCCGGAGGCGTTGGGCGAAATGAAGGCGGCTGGCTTCGATTGTTTCCAGGTCCACTTCCGGCCGGAACTCGGACTGGAGGCCATCGCCGCTTGGGCGGGTGTCGTCGGTCGAGAGAGGCTATGGCTGGCGCCCAAGCTGCCGCCGACGCAGGACGTGCCGGCGGAGTGGCTGGTGCACGCCGGCGTCATGATGATGGACACGTTTTCGAAGGAGAAATTTGGCGGCACCGGACAAACCGGTGATTGGAGCAAGTTTGCCCGGCACCGGGCCGCGCGTCCAGATACGACGTGGCTGCTCGCGGGGGGGTTGAGCCCGGAGAACATCGGCGATGCGTTGCGTGCGAGTGGCGCCCGCTTTGTCGACGTGAACAGCGGCGTCGAGTCGGCGCCGGGGGTGAAAGACCTCGAGAAGCTGAAGCGTTTCGTCGTGGCGCTACACCGCACGCGGAGCGAGTGAGCCCTCGTGCTCCAGCAGGCGCTGCTTGATCTCTTCGCCGAACGCGAAACCGGTGAGCGATCCGTCTGCTCCAATCATGCGGTGACACGGCACGATCAGGCACAGCGGGTTGGTCGCATTGGCCCGGCCGACGGCGCGCGCCGCCTGCCGCATCCGCAATCTGGTCGCCAGCGCACCGTAGCTCAGCGTGCGGCCGTAGGGGATCGCCTGCAGCGCGCGCCAGACCTTGTGTTGAAACGCGGTTCCACTCGCCGCAATCGGAAGATCGAATTCCCGTCGCCGCCCCGCAAAATATTCCTCGACCTGAGCGCGCACGGCTTCGGCGCAGCCCGATTTGTAGCATAATACGTTACAACCTGCTCCTCGCGGGAGGCGTTTGGACAGGGCGGATTGGTCGCCGAAGGCGGTGGTGACGAGGGCGCCGGCGGGGGTGAGGGCGACGCTGAAATGGCCGAGGGGCGTGGGGAAGGTGTCGGTATTAAGTGTCATTACGCGATGGGTTGGCTGAGTTGCCAGAGGTGGGCGGTGGCGAGGCTGCGGTGAGGGGCGAAGACGGCCATGAGACGGCGGGTGGCATCGACGTCGGGACGGGTATCCAAGTCGAAAAGCGTCTGCAGTCCACTGGTCACCCCGGTGTCGCCGTAGGGCACGCAGTCGGCAAAGCCCAGGGCGCGCATCATCAGGTAATTTACCGACCAAGGGCCCAGGCCGCGCACCGCGAGCAGGGTGCGTTCGGCGGTCGTGGCGGAAGCCGTGGGTAAGGCCTCAAGATCGAGTTGGCCACCGGCCACCAAGCGGGCGGTGTCGATCAGGTAGGCGGCCTTCTGGCGCGAGAATTGGCGCGCGATCAGCGCAGCGGGCTTGAGGGCTGCGACGGCGTCGGCGATCGGCGGGGCAACCAAGCCGTCAGCCAAGGGCGTGCCGGCGAGTTCGAAGAGCCGGCGCCGCAGCTGGCAAGCAAAGGGAAAATTGATCTGCTGGCCGATGATTGCCCACAGCAATCCCTCGAATACCGAATGGGTCTGGCTGAGCCGCAGACCGGCGCGATCCCGCACGAGCCGGCCCAGGCCGAGCTTGCGGGCCAGACGGGCAAAGCCCTCGGCGTCCTGCCGCAGACCCAGCAGGCCCGCAACCACGCGGTGGCTGCCCACGGCGTCGCCGGTGGTAGTGACGTGCACATTAAGGTCGGCGAAACGCAGGGTAAGGAGGGCGGGATTTGCGTTCAAACGCACGGCGCACGTATAGGTGTCGCCTTCCCACCGTTCAGTGAGGCTGTGCGGATCGCGGCTCAGTGCGCGGCGCAGGTATGGCACGGAGGTATCGGCGGGCAATTGAACGCAAAAGTCCTTGGCTGATGGCAGTCGGCGGTAGTCACCAGGGGTGAGGCCGGTCAGGCTCCGGAACTGGTCGTGGAAAGCGGAGACGGATTCGAATCCGGCGGCGGCGGCGACATCAAGGAGCGGATCCTGCGTGCGGAGCAGTTGGGCGGCGGCGAAGTCGACGCGGGCTCGAGTCAGCAACTCCGCGGGCGTCGTGTGATAATGCAGCCGGAACAGCTCAAAGGCCCGGGTGGAGCCGAATCCCGTGCGCGTGACCACGGCGCGGGCATCACGAAAGCGGGATGGTGCCGCCCGCAACTCCGCCACCACGGTTTCGATGGTTTCACGCACGGGATCCGCTCCCTGCGCATAATCGTCGGGATGGCATTTCTTGCAGGGACGGAGCCCGGCCGCGCGGGCGGCTTCGCAGGTGGGGAAGAACGTGACATTTTCCGCCTTCGGTTTGCGGGCCTTGCAGGAAGGCAGGCAGTAGATGCCGGTGGTGCGGACGCCGGTGAAAAAGCGCCCGTTCCAGGTCGGATCGCCGGCCAGCAGCCGGGAATACATCCATGCGTGCGAGCGCGTGCCGACGATGCGAGTTGAGCCATGGGCCACGGCGGCAGGCTCGGAGGAATTGCGGG
>JBMSWZ010000145.1:0-4753 GCA_049425105.1 Cephaloticoccus sp. | reverse complement strand
TCGCTCAACGCCTTTCTCCGGCAGATCAATTCCACCGACCTGCGCATCGTGACGGTCGAGGACCCGATCGAATACGAGGTGCCCGGCGCGAATCAGATCCAGGTGCGCCCGGAAATCGGGCTGAGCTTCGCCAGCGCGCTGCGTCACATCCTGCGCCAGGACCCCGACGTGATCATGGTGGGCGAGGTGCGCGACCGGGAAACCGCCGACATCGCCATCCGCGCTTCGCTAACGGGTCACTTGGTCTTCACCACGCTGCACACCAATGACGCGCCCGGCGCGATCACGCGCTTGATCGACATGGGCGTCGAGCCGTTCCTGATCGCTTCGGCCATCGAGCTCGTGATCGCCCAACGCCTCGTCCGCCGGCTCTGTCCGCAATGCGCCAAGCCCGCGCCGGTGGATGCCCGCAAGCTCCAGGACTCGCTCGCCTTGCTCGGTCTCGAAGCAAACGAAGCCAATGACGTAACTGGGCTGGCCACCTCCGTGGGTTGCGACCACTGCCGCGGCACCGGTTACCGCGGCCGGATCGGCCTGTTTGAAATCCTGCGACCCAACGAGGAATTGCACGACCTGATCGTCCGGCGGGAATCCACCAAGGCCCTCGCGCGCAGTGCGCGCGCCCACGGCATGCGCACGCTGGCGCAGTCGGGCTGGGTCAAGGTGCGCGCCGGCGAGACGACCCTCGACGAAGTCGTGCGCACCATCAGCGTCAACGACCGCTGATCATGCCGGACTTCGCCTTCACTGCTCGCGACGCGCAGGGGCAGACCGTGCGTGACACCGTGGCGGCGCCCTCGCGGCGGGAGGCGCTGCGCATGCTGGCGGCCCGCGGACTGCAACCGCTCGACCTGGCGGATCCCGGCGCCCCGGCCGCGGCCGCCGCGGCAGACCGGGCGGGCCCGGCCGGGGCGCCGCAGGCGCGCGACCTCTTGCCGTTTTTGCAGGCGCTGGCGGAGTTGACGGCGAGCGGGCTGTCTTCCGGTGAAGCGGTGCGGTTGCTCGCCCAGCGCATCAAGGAGCCGCGGCTGCGCACGCTGTGCGGGGTGATCTGGGATGGCCTGAAGGAAGGCCTCACGCTCTCACATGCGATGGAGACGGTGCCCGCGGTCTTCGATACGCAGACCATCAGCCTGGTTCGCGCGGGCGAGGCCACCGGCGGGCTGACGGAAGTGCTCGAGCGGTTGATCAAACACCTGTCCGAGCGGCGCGACCTGCGGGACAAGCTGATGGTGGCGCTGGCCTATCCGATCCTGGTGAGCGTGGTGGCCGTCGGTGTGGTGATCTTTCTCGTCTTTTTCCTCATGCCGCGGCTGCAGGGGCTGCTCGCCTCGCTCGGCGGACGACTGCCGCTCTCGACGCAAATCCTCGTCACCAGCTCGGAGTGGTTGGTGCGCTACGGCGTGATCGTGGTGCCGGGGCTGGCTCTCGCGGGGTTGATTTTTTGGCGCTGGCACCGCACGCCGGCGGGCCGGGCGGCGATTGACGCGCAGGTCCTGCGCCTGCCCGTGCTCCGCGGGTGGTCGATTGAGAACGGCGTCCTTGTCTTTGTGCAGACCTTGGCGGTGCTGCTCGAAAACGGGATCAACACTGTCGAGGCACTACTGCTCACGGAGCGCACCGTGCCCAACCTCACCATGCGCGCCGCGCGGCGCGCGGCGACGGAGCGGGTGCTGGAGGGCGACAGCCTGTCGACGGCCTTGGGGCGCACGGGTTACTTCCCCGACCTTGTCCTCGACCGCCTCGCGGTGGGCGAAAATACCGGTCGCCTGACGCCGTGTCTGCGCGACCTCGCGGCGCACTACTCGCGGCGCTACACGCTGCGGGTGCAGCGGCTGGTCGGCATTGTCGCCAACGGCGTGCTGATGGCCGTCTTCGCCTTCGTCGGCTACCTGGCGTTCGCGATCGTGGCCGCGGTCTTGCGCGTCAGCGCGAGCTTCCAATTTTGAGCGGGCCGTCAAGGTGGGCCGACCGGTCCCCCGGGCGGCTGGTTCGAAACGGCGAATGACGTGCGTTAGGCGGAATCACGCGCCGAGGGACCGGCGCGTCCACCTTGTTCAGCGGCCGGCGTCGACGACCTCGATCGAGTAGATGCGGAAGCTGGCGTTGAGCAGGCCGGGATTCGTGCGGTCGTTGGCCAGCGTGCACTGGTCGATGCCCAGGTAGGGCGCACGCGCGGAGAGCTTTTCGTAGAATTGCAGGATGCCGGCGAGGGGAGCCTGGCGAATGTTCACCTGCACGCTGTGGAGCGCAAATTGGTCGGTGCGGTCGGTGCGTTGCGAGCCGAGCTCCGCGTTCAGGCCGCCGAGCATGTCGTTGAGGGCGGCGAAGCTCTGGGCCGAGTCGAGCGCGCGCGCCGGGTCGAGGGTGCGGCCGGCGGTGGCGACGCGCGCGAAGATCTCGTCGCGGCTCTCCAGCCACAGGTCCTGGGCGGCGAGGTCCTTTTTCGCCGACTGCCAGTCGCGGCGAAACGCGGTGGCGCGCTCGGCGAGCGACGTGCCCCACCAGGCCAGCGCAATCAGACCGAAGGCGAGGATGAGGCCGCGTTCGCGCGACGACCGGTGCTGGAAGAAGCGTTTCATGCGCCGCCTCCCTGGCCGGACCAACCCGCCTTGAAGGTGACCTCGAGCTGGAACGTCGTGCGGCCGGCGCGCATGCGCGGATCGCGCAGTTGCACGCGCTCCACCGGGGTGAGTTGGCGCAGGGCTTCCTCGTAGACGCGGAGGTCCCCGGCGTTGGCCGTCTCGGCCTCAATTTGCAGCGTGAGCGGTCCGCCGGTGCCGACGCGTTGAAATTCAATGGAGCGCGGCCGCGGGGCGTTGATCACCGCGAGCATCTCGAAGGGCCGGAGCTGCTGCGCGGTCATCTTCTCCAGCTTGGTGGCAAGGAGACGCGCGCCCTCAATCTCGCGCACGGCGTCGGTGCGCGCGGCGAGTTGACCGCGTTTGGCAGTCAGCACGGAGCGTCCGCCGATCAGCGCCGGCTCCAGCAGCAGGCAAAGCGCCAAGGCCGCGGCGGTGCCGGCGAACAGGCGCCAGGCGAGGGTGAAGCGGCGTCCGTCGCGTCGCTTCGCCACGAGCAGGGCCTTGTCGCGCAAGTCGGCGGCGGCGAAGGCCGAGGCCGGCAGCAGCGCGGTGTGGTCTTGGCCGGCCTGCAGGTGCAGGCCGTCGCGATCGAGTCCGTCGCTGACCACGGGGCGATGGAGCGGGTGCAGGTCGGCGGCGGCAAAACCGCTGCGGCGGAAAAATTCCAACACGAGGGCCGCCGCGTCGGGCTGGGCCGCCTCGGGGGCGGGTTCACGGCAAAGCACGAGGGCGGGGAGCGTCGACTCCCGGTCCCACGCCAGCGCAGTGAGGGTGTCGCCCGACTCCTGCAATATGGCCGCATGGCTGGCCGGCCGGCGCGCGAAGGCCCAGAAGGCGAATTCGGGAATGACCAGCCGCGGGGCATTCCAGGCGGCGATTTCGTCCGCGGAAAAATTGCGCCGGTAGGCGGCATAGACCAAGGCGTGCCGTTTGTCCGCAGACGCGACCCAGCCGTAGAACAGCTGCTCAAGCGGGAAGGGCGAGAGGCCTTCCACCGCCAGTTCCACCTGCTTGTCCGCCGGGGCGTCGGGGGCGAGCGGGATGCGCCGGACGAAAAAGCGCGCGCCAGGCACCAGGATGACGGCGGGGTGATCGGGCGGGGTGGCGTGGGCGGCGGACATCAGGCTCCGGAGTTCTCCCGAATTTCGAGGATGCGAAAACCGGAGTCGATGCTATTGCGCGTCCACGGCCTTGGCTCGGTCTGCGCGGCGTCCGGATCCTCCGGTGCGCTCTGGCCACCGCCGTTGCCGCCCTGAATCACGACTTCGAGGTAGAACCTGCGCGCGCCATAGGCAGTGGTGATCCGCAGGCGGAGCAAGGGGGCTTCGGTGCCCACGCTGACCACGGGGGAGCCGGCGGCGGTGCTCAGGTCGGCGGTCGAGTAAAGGACGTTGGGGGTGGGACCGAGGGCGGCTTCGCGTTGCGCGGCGACGGTGGCGGGATCGTAGCCGAGCGCCGCGAGCAGTTCTGGTGACGCGCTGTTGAGGTTGATGACGTTTACGGGATGCAGCGTGACGTTGGCGAGGAAGACGCGGCCGGTTTCATTCCAGTCGCCCTGTTCATCGCAGAGCACCGCGCGGATGGCGGGAATAAAGCGCAGCTCCTCAAACGAGCGCAGGGCGGCCTGGGGTGCGGTGAGGACCGGGGTGTCGTCGCCGGCGTCGATCATGCCGGGGAGCGCGAGGGCGATGGCCTCGGATTCGGTCCACGCGAGATAGGCCTCGATGAAGGCATCGGTATCGGTGGCCGACACGCCGAGCTCGCGCAGCAGGGCCTGCATGGCGGTGGTGTCGCGATTGACCAAGGACAGTCGACCGGTGTCATCGATGATCTCGGCCGTGACCGTGAATCCGGGTGGCGGCGTGTAGGCGGCATGGCTGAGCGGCTGGCCCCAGCCTTGGGCGGGCGAATGCAGGCCTTGGTCAAGCGCGGCGAAATCCGCCAACGTGGCGAACGAGACCTGCAGCGCGGAATAGGCTTCCTCGCGCAAAGGGGCGAGCTGGCTGCGGCGGGCTTCGGTCAAGAGCTCCGTGTGCGCGCGGTCGATGAATTGCGTGAGGAGCAACGCTGTCAGGAGGATGAGCCCCAGCACGAACAGGATGACCGAGCCGCGCTGTTGGGTGTAGGGCGGGGATTCCGATCCCCGCCGTGGGGAAGGCGAAAAAGCC
>JBMSWZ010000144.1:0-4754 GCA_049425105.1 Cephaloticoccus sp. | reverse complement strand
GCAAGGGCGCGGGTCACCGAGCCGCCGGCGGCAAAAAAGCACAGGTCGATGTCACCGAAGACTCCGGGCTTGGCCTCCTCGATGGTGAACGTCTTGCCCCCCTGCTCCACGACCTTGCCCGCCGAGCGCGCGGAAGCGAACAACCGCAACCGCGCAGCCGGGAAATTCCGCTCCAGCAAGAGGCGGAGCAGTTCTTGACCGACGGCGCCTGTCGCACCGACGATACCGACCGTGAAGGATGATGTCTTAGCCATGGAAAAACCTTGGGAACGGGTCACTAAATCCTGCGCCGCCGCCGGTATCAAGCCTACAGCCCGGGTTTTGCTTGTCAGCATCGGCCCCGCCACGATGCAGTTTTTCCGGCAGGGCGAAGTCGTCAAAAGCTATGCCATTTCCACTTCCCGACGCCCGCCTTCCAACGTGAAGGGCTCCCTCGGCACCCCGCGCGGCCTCCACGAAATCACCGAGCGCATCGGCGCGGGCCAGCCCATCGGCATGGTTTTCAAGGGGCGCGTGCCGGTTGGCCGGCACTTTCGCGAACTTCCGGAAAATGCCACCGACACCAACCTAATCACGTCGCGCATCCTTTGGCTGGGCGGGCTGGAGGACGGAGTGAACCGCGGCGGCGACGTGGATACCCACGACCGCTACGTTTACATCCACGGCACGAACCACGAGGACCGGATCGGCGAGCCGCTGAGTGCCGGCTGCGTCCTCATGCGCAACCTCGACATCATCGAGCTCTACGAAGAAGTCCGCGCCGGCGATCAAGTCTTGATCGTCGACTGAGTGCGCCGCTCAGCCATTCCGACCGAAGAGCAGCCGGAGCGAGTTGATCACCACTACCAAGGTGCTGCCTTCGTGCGCCGCCACGCCCACCGCCAGCGGCACGGCGCCAAACGTGGTCGCGAGCACCATGATGACGACCACGCCCAGAGAGATGACGAGATTCTGGCGGATCACCGCCACCGCCCGCCGGCTCAAGCGCCGCGCGGCGAGAAAGTTTTCGATGCGATCGTCCATCAGGATGACCTCGGCCTGCTCAAGCGCCGCATCGCTGCCACGCGCGCCCATGGCCACGCTGACATCGGCCGCCGCCAGACTGGGCGCGTCATTCACGCCGTCTCCAACCATAGCGATCCGATGCCCCGCCTCGCGCAGCGCCTGCACCGCCTGAACTTTGTCCTCCGGCGAAAGTCCCGCCCGGACTTCGTCGACGCCCAACTGCTTGGCCACACTTTCGGCCGCGTGCCGGCGATCACCGGTCAGCATCACCGTGTGCACCCCGGACTCATGCAGCGCGCGGAGCACGTCGGCGGACTCCGCCCGAATCTGATCCTGCAGCAGAATCCGCCCGACCATCCGATCACCTAGCACCCAGACTTCGCTGAGCTCGGCCGGCGCCGGCGGCAAATCCCGCGCCCCGTCCGCCAGCGGACCCGACTCCAACAGTTCCCGACGCCCCAACAGGACGCTGGTCCCATCCAATTGGCCGCGCAGGCCCTGGCCGGTTAGGGACTCGAATTCCGCCAACTCGCGGCGCTGCACGCCCTCCGCCTTCGCATGCCGCACGATGGCGCGTGCCAACGGGTGCTGCGACTTCGCCTCCAAAGCGTAAGCCAGTTCCATCACCTCGCGCTCGCGGCCCGGCGGAAAGCTCTCGCACCCCACCACCGCCAGCTCACCCGTGGTCAAAGTCCCGGTCTTATCGAGGCCCACGGCCGTGACCGCAGCGAGCTTCTCGATGGCCGCACCGCCACGGAACAACACGCCATGACGGGCGCCCCAGGCAATGGCCGCAAGGATGGCCGACGGAATCGACAGCACCAAGGCGCAGGGACTGGCCACAACCATGAGGGTCATTGCGCGGTAAAAAGCCGACCGCACTTCACCGGTATTCGTGAAAGCCGGGACGCCAAAACCCAGCCAGAGCACGAAAAACATCAGGGCCGACGCACCAATCACCACATAGGTGTAGCCCGGCCCAAATTTGTCCGTGAATCGCTCGCTCGGCGCCCGCAATTTTTGCGCCGTCTGAATTAGCCGAATGATCTTCTGCAGCGTGCTTTCGGTCGGGAGCTTCGTGACCTTGTAATCGACGGCGCCCCACAGGTTCAACGTGCCGCTGAACACCGGGTCGCCCACGGTTTTCTCCACCGGCACCGCCTCGCCCGTCAGCGTCGACTCGTCGCTCGCGCTGCGGCCCGTGATCACCTCGCCGTCCGCGGGAAACGCCCCGCCGGGCTTCACGCGCACACGATCGCCGACTTCCAGTTGATCCACGCCGACCTCGGTTTCGTGCCCCGCGTCGTCAATCCGCAGCGCCTGCTTGGGCGCGGACTTCAACAGCGAACTCACTTCCCGGTGGGTGCGATCAAGGGCATACTCCTCCATGGCACCCGAGGCCGAAAACAAGAACAGGAGCAGCACCGCCTCGCCCCACGCGCCGATGGCCATGGCGCCGAGCGCCACCGCGACCATGAGGAAATGAATGTCGAGCTGGAGCGACTTGAGGTTTTCCCACGAATCCTTGGCCGCGTCCCAGCCGCCCGCCACCACGCCGAGACCGAACAGCACCCGCGCCAGCCACGCGAGATCGGGCCACCACTGCTGGACGGCGAATCCGGCCGCGCCCAAGACCGCGCAGGCCGCGGCCAATCCGGCCAGTTCTTTCCACTCCGACTCGTGTTCCTCGATGGCCGGGTCGATTTCCGGCCACTCCACTTCGCGCCACAGCCACATTTTTTCGGCCGTGGCACAAGTGTCGCGGGAAATCACGGTGCTTCCATCCTTGCGGGAAATGTTGAAGCCGCGCGGGGCCTTGCGGTCCTCGCCGGCCCATTGGCTGCCGATCGCCGCGAGGGTCTCGTTTAGCCCTGCCTGGAGCTTCGCCATGTCGACTTCACCCAGGGTAGCAACCTCCAGCTTGTGATTCTCCGACGCGAAACGGACGGCCCCCACTCCCGGCTGCTGGCGCAGGAAATCGGCCAGCATGGCCCCCCAGTCGGCGCCGTGGTCGTGATGGTCGTGCATGTCCACGCAGGGATAATCGAGACCGGGCCGCCCGCAAATGCAAAGTCCGGTGCGCCGGGCGCAAATCCATTGCCAGCCATCGACTGGCGACTCAGCCTCCGCCCGTCTCCCTTATGAAGCAAAAACTCTCCGCGGTGATCGTGGGCGCGGGCCACCGGTCGATCGTCTACGCCCGCTATGCGCACCATGCGCCGGACGAGCTTGAGATCGTCGGCGTGGTCGACCCCGCCCCCGGGCGCCGGGAGCGCGTGGCGCGAGAGTTCAAGCTCAGGCCCGACCAATGCTTCGTCAGCGTCGACGAATTCATCGCCCAGCCCCGGCGGGCGGACTTCGCGATCAACGGCACGATGGACCATTTGCATGTCCCGACGTCCCTGCCGCTGCTCGCCGCGGGCTACGATATTCTCCTGGAAAAACCCTTCGCCACTTCACCGGCGGAACTGCACCAACTCGTGGAGGCCACGCGCCGCCACGGCCGTCGCGTCAGCATCTGCCATGTTCTGCGCTACACGCCGTTTTACCGGGCCATCCGCGAGCGCGTGCAACGCGGTGACATCGGCGAGCTGCTGAACGTTCAGGCGGTCGAACATGTCTCCTATCACCACATGGCCGTCGGATTTGTCCGCGGCAAATGGGCGCGGCTGGACCGCTCGCACTCCACCATGCTCATGGCCAAGAGCTGCCATGATCTCGACATCATCGCGTGGATGAAGAGCGGCGTCGCCCCCGTCCGGGTGTCCAGCGTCGGCGGCAACTACCAGTTCCGCCCCGAGAAAGCCCCCGCCGGCGCCGGGACCAAGTGCCTGGTTGACTGCCCGATCGAGGCCGACTGCCTCTACTCGGCCCGCAAACATTACATCGATCATCCGGAACGCTGGAGCATGTATGTCTGGGCATCGCTGGAGCACCTCGAAAAGCCGACCATTGAAGACAAGATCGCCTCCCTCAAAGGCGACAATCCCTACGGCCGCTGCGTTTGGAAATGTGACAATGATGTCGTGGACCATCAATCCGTGGCGGTCGAGTTCGCCGACGGCTGCACTGCCACGCTCAACATGATCGGCGGCAGTGCGCGCCCGGCGCGCCATCTTCACCTGATCGGCACCCACGGCGAGATCCAGGGCTGCTTCGAAGACTCCAGGTTTGTCGTGCGGCACATCGACCTGCGCCCCGGGCACGAATTCACGGAGGAGGTCGTCGACGTGAACGTTACCGGCGACATGTCCGGTGCCCTTGGCGGGCATGGCGGCGGTGACTTGCGCCTGGTTCAGGACTTCGTCCGCGTCCTGCGCGGCGAGCAGCCGTCCATTTCGTCCACGCCGCTGGAGGACTCGGTCAGCGGGCACCTGATAGGCTTCTGCGCCGACGAGTCCCGCGTGCTGCGCACGGTCGTTGAGCTCCCGGTCGCATAATTGGCCACAGGCGGATGCCGGCAAGGTGTCCGCGCCTCCGTCATCCGCGGTGGGCGCGCCGGTCAACGGGGCGCTTCCGACCTTTCCCTCTTTTCCAATTTTCCCCTCAGCGGGTGGACGCGCAGGTCCCGCTGCGCGTTTCTCGACCCTCCTCGCTCTATAACAGGGCAGAGGGACCTGCCCGGCCACCCCTCATGTCCTTCCGGGGTTTTCGTTTGCGCGGGCGGCGGCAATCCCTTGCGTTGACCCCTTCATGATCGGCCTTCGCGACGACTCCGACCTCGGTCTGCCCCCGCCACCACCGCCGCG
>JBMSWZ010000143.1:0-4754 GCA_049425105.1 Cephaloticoccus sp. | reverse complement strand
CACCGCCGTGGTGCGGGAGATGGGCACCGCGGCCGATGCGAAGGGCCTCAAGCTCATGACCGGCCAGCACCAGCGCTTCACCACGCCCGGCGTCGCGGCCAAGGCGTGGATCGACGGCGGCAATCTCGGCGAGGCCTACCACGCCCGCGTGCGGGCCATGCGCCGCGCCGGTCTCCCGCCCGCGGCGGGCTTCATCGATGCCAAGCTTTCCGGCGGCGGCCCTTGCATGGACATCGGCGTGCACGCCCTTGACCTTTGCATGTGGCTGATGGGTTTCCCGAAACCGGTGCGCGTGTCCGGCTCCGCGAAGACGGTATTCGCCAAGGGCCACGGCATGCCGAATCTCTGGGGGGAGTGGGACCGCGAGCGCTACTCCGTCGAGGATTTCGCCACGGGCTACGTCCACTTCGAGAACGGCGCGACCATGGTGCTCGAGTCCGCGTGGATGAGCCATCAGGAGGAGCAAGAGGAATTGCTGGCCCAGCTTTACGGCACCAAGGGCGGCCTGAAATGGCCGGACGCGAAATTCGTCACCGTGGTCAACGGTACCCATGCGCAGGGCTCGCTCACGCACCCCGTGCACGTGCAGCACCCGCACTGGAACGAGATCGCGGCGTTTTACGACTGCGTCGTCAACGGCAAGCCCTCGCCCGTGCCGTGGACCGAGACGATCAAGGTGATCGCCATCCTCGAGGCGATCTACGCTTCGTCGACCGAAGCCCGCGAGGTCGTGCCGAAGCTGTGAGGCGCGCGTATGGTGTCGGGCGGGGTCGCTGACCCTGCCCAACATCTACATCACAGCTGCGTGATGCGGTGGTGATTCGTGCCGGACTTGAACAACGAGTCGTGCAAGCGCACCCCGAGGCCGGGGCGCGTCGGCAACGCGGCGTGGCCCGCGCTGATCACCGGCAATTCATCGATGATCTCCTTGTAAAAACTGCGGATGTGCGCGCGCACCGTTTCCTGATAGCAGCAGCCGGGCACGGCGGCGTTGACGTGCAGACCGGCGAACAACGTGAGCGGACCGGTGCAATCGTGCATTGTGACCGGCACGTTGTAGCCCTGCGCGAGGTGCGCGATGCGGACCGTCTCCGAAATGCCGCCGGCCCAGGTGGGGTCGACCATGACGTAGTCGGCGGCGCGGTTCTCCAACACCCGCGCGTAATGCGGACGATGCAGCAGCATCTCGCTCACCGACACCGGCAGGCCGCATTGGCGGCGGAAGTCGGCGACGGTTTCGAGGTTGTCCATCTTGAGGATGTCCTCGAGCCAGAGGGGTTTGATTTCCTTCAGTGCCTCCGCGATTCGCAACGCCGCCGGCAGCATGAAGAAGCCGTGGCCGTCGACCATCAGCTCAAGCTGGTTGCCCACGGCCTCGCGCACCTTGCGCAACGGCGCCACGGCCTCCTCCAAATCGTCGAGGCTGATGCGCATGCCGCCGGAGCGATGGGCCGCGCGGTCAAAGCACCAGACCTTCATCCCGCTGTAGCCCTCGGCCACGAGCTCCTGCGCGAGCCCGACGGGATCATGGAAGAGCTGATAACTGTCGTTCAGCGGCCCGGGTTCGCCGAGCGAGCCGTAGCCCGGCCAGCCGGGTTTGCCGCCGGGGCGGCGGCCGTAGCTCGGGTTGCCGCAGCTGTTGTAAACCGGCACGGCGTCGCGCACGGGCCCGCCGAGGAGACGGTAGATGGGTTGCTGGCAGACTTGGCCGAGGATGTCCCAGAGGGCGAGGTCCACGGCGGAGATTGCCCGCATCTCGGCGCCGCCGATGCCGAAGTTGCCGAAGCGTTCGTAGAAAAACCGCCAGTGGCTTTCCACTGCCAGGGCTTCCGCGCCGATCAGCCGCTCACACATCCAGTCGTGGATCAACGCCGCCACGGCCGAAGGCCCGTAGTAGGTCTCGCCGTGCCCGATGATGCCGGCGTCGGTGTGGATGCGCAGCAGGAGGAGGTTGCCCATCAGCTCCGACGGCGCGATCGTCTCGATGGCGGTGATCTTCAGCTGGGCGGGCGGTGGGGTGAGGTAGGGGAGCATGGTGGATCCTGCGCCTACCCAACCGCGGTCGGTGGGGCGGTGCAAGCCCGTGGCGCCGGTCGGACGCGCTTGCCCAGCGGCGACGAGACGGATTCACTCCGGCCATGCGCCACCTTCGCTCTCGTGTTGCCGTAGTTGCCTTGGTCCTGATCGGTGCGGTCTTGGTTCGCGCCCAGGACGTGCGGGAGACCTATCAGACGTATTGCGCGACCTGCCACGGCGCGCAACTGGACGGCGGGTTGGGCGGCAATCTGGTCGACGATACGTGGAAATATGGCGCCGACGACGACTCGCTGACGCGGGTCATTCGCGAAGGTGTGCTGGATGCGGGGATGCCGGCCTTCGGCGCCGCGCTGGATGACGCCCAGGTGCGCGGTCTGGTGGTGTATATCCGGGAAATGGGCGCACGGGCCGCGGCCGCGCAGACCACTTTCAATCGACCCACCCCGGAGACCGTCACGATTAGCGAGGTGCAGCGTTTTCGCTTGGAGGTGATCACGGATCATTTGGAGATCCCGTGGTCGCTGGCGTTTCTGCCGGATGGGCGCTTGCTCGTGACGGAACGGGCCGGCCGGTTGCGCGTGATCACGAACGGCCGACTCGAATCCGAGCCGATTGCCGGCACGCCGGAAGTCTGGGCGCGAAGCCAGGGCGGATTGTTGTCGGTGGCGGTGCATCCGGACTTCGCGGAGAACGGCTGGATTTATCTCGCGTTCAGCGACCCGGGGCCGGGCGGCTCGGCAATGACGGCGATCGTGCGCGGGCGCCTTCGCGACGGGCGCTGGGTGGACCAGGAGGATGTCTTTCGCATTCCCGCGCCTTTCTACAAACGCGGCGGCGTGCACTTTGGCTGCCGGATGGTGCTGCACGACGGCTACCTGTTCTTCACGCACGGCGAACGTGGCACGGCGACGGATGCGCAGGACCTTTCGCGTCCGAACGGCAAGGTGCACCGGGTGCACGACGACGGCCGCGTGCCGGCAGACAATCCCTTTGTGGGCCGCGGCGACGCCTTCGCGACGATCTGGACCTATGGGAATCGCAACCCGCAGGGCCTCGCGCGGGAGCCGGCCACGGGCACGCTGTGGGAAACCGAGCATGGTCCCCGCGGGGGCGACGAACTCAATGTTATCGAGCGCGGCCGCAACTACGGCTGGCCCGTCATCACCTACGGCATGAATTACAACGGCACGCCGATCACCGGCGAGACGGCCCGCGACGGGATGGAGCAGCCGGTCGTGCACTGGACGCCGTCGATTGCGGTGGGCGACATCGCATTTTATGAGGGCGACGCTTTTCCGGCCTGGCGGGGCAATCTCTTCGTCACTGCGCTCGCCGCCGAGGAATTGCGCCGGCTCGTCATCGCCGACGGCCGCGTGACGCATCAGGAGGTGTTGTTCAAGGGCATTGGCCGGATTCGCTCCGTGGTGACCGGCCCCGACGGTGCGCTCTATCTTGGACTGGAAGGCCCCGGGCGCGTCGTGCGATTGGTGCCGGCCGAGTGAAGACGTATTGGGACTGAATGTCGGGGATGGAGGGGTGAAAATTGAATGATGGGGACGCGACGTCCTCGTCGCGTTTCCGGGGCGAGGGCGCCCCGGCTCCATAACGATCAGGCCAACCGCACGGGTTCGACGGGTGTTTCCACGTCGGTGTCGCCTTCCCGCGTGACGCGGTAGGCGCGCTTGCCCTCGCGCCAGGTGACGGCGCGGTGGAATTGCTCGTTCACGAAATGCAGGCCCACGCCGTCCTCGACGGCAAAGCCGGGCCTCATCGTGCCGTCGCCGACGAACTGGCGGTAGGACGGCCGCCGGGCGGGTTCGCCGTTGTAGTGCGGCGAGCAGCTGCCTTGGAGCCAGCCGAGGCAATCGAGCGGTGCCAGCGGCAGACCGTTGGAGTCGGTGTGACCCTGTTGGAACCAGCAGATCGCGCCTGCGCTGCCGCCGGCGAGCACGGTGCCGTTTTGATAAAGGTCGCGAATGATTTCGTGCAGTCCCCATTCGCGCCAGATGGCGAGCATCGCGCGGGTGTTGCCGCCCGTGACATAGATCACGTCGGTGTCGGCCAGATGCGCCCGCCAGTCCGGCTGCGGGTCCCGAAAAAAACACAAATGAAACGGCCGGCACTCGTAGGTCGAGAACGTGCGGTCGAAGCGCTCGAGGAACAGTTCGAGGTCGCCGGAGGCCGTCGGGATGACGCAGATCCGCGGGTTGGGCCGGCGGCTGAGCCCGAGGACGTAGCGGTTCAGCGTCGGTGCGTCCTCGCCGTTGTGGAAGCCCCCGCCGCCGAGGGCGACGATATGGCGGTCGACAGGTTGGGTCATGCCTGAGATGTAGCGGAAATTCCGTGGCGGGAAAGGAATTGCTGCGGCCCGCCGCGGTGGAGAGGTCTTGTCATGCCGACCCGTGGCGGACATGCAGGACGGCAACATGGCGACCGGTCCAGGCAATATCTTGGTGGTGGAGGACGAGCAGGCGATCGCCGAGACCATTGTCTACGCGCTGGGCACGGAGGGCTTCAAACCGGTCTGGAAGCGAACCGGGCGTGAGGCGCTGGCGGCGCTGGCTGACGGCCCCGTTGACCTCGTCGTGCTCGACGTGGGGCTGCCGGATCTGAACGGCTTTGATGTCTGCCGCGAGCTGCGGCGCACGCACGCGGTGCCGGTGATCTTTCTCACCGCGCGTGATGGCGAGGTCGACAAGGTGGTCGGTCTCGAACTC
>JBMSWZ010000142.1:0-4765 GCA_049425105.1 Cephaloticoccus sp. | reverse complement strand
CAATTCCGGTCGCCCAGGAAACCTTTTCCGTCCGCTCCCGTCACATCCTCGTCATGTTCCTTCGCCGCTTCCTGACGCACCCACTGCTCGCCTGGCTGATGCTGGCCGGGGCTTGGATGCAGCCCGCCTTCGCCTCCGACCGCAAATTTGTCACTTCCCCGTCGCAGGCCACCGAGGCGCGCATCATGGTGCAGCTGCTGTCCCAGGCCCACTACAACCGCGACGCCGTGCGCAGCACCAACTACGTCGAAGTCGTGAAGGACTACATGAGCGTCCTCGACGGTCAGCGCATGATGTTTTTGAAGTCCGATCGGGAGCAGTTTGAGCAGAAATTCGCCTCCAACCTCTACTGGAACATCGTGCACCTCGGCGACATCGACGCCGCCTACGAGATTTTCTACACCTACGAGGACCGCACCCAACGGCGGATCAACTGGATCTTTGAGCATCTGGATGCAGCCGCGGAAGGCCTCGACACCAACGAACTTTACCGCCTCGACCGCAGCAAGGTCGAATGGCCCGCCACCGAGGCTGAGGCCGACCACCTCTGGCTCAATCGCCTCAAGTTTGAGCTCATCGCCGAGATCCTGAACAAGAAGACGCCGGACGAGGCGAAGGAGGCGGTGCACAAGCGCTACGAACGTCTCCTTAAAAACATCGCCGATCTCGAGGCCTCCGATGTCGCGGAGATGTTCCTCGCCACCATCGGCCGCCTCTACGACCCGCACACCACCTATTTCTCCGGCGATACCTACGAGGATTTCGGGATCCAATTGAAGCTGGAGCTCGTCGGCATCGGCGCCGTCCTCGGGCTCGAGGACGATTACTGCGTGGTCCGGGAACTGGTGCCGGGCGGCCCGGCTGCGCTCAGCGAGGAGCTTAAGCCCAATGACAAGATTGTCTCGGTGGCGCAGGAAGACGGCGAGCCCGTCGAGATCATCGGCATGAAACTGCGCAAAATCGTGGACCTGATTCGCGGCGACAAGGGCAGCAAGGTAATCCTGACCATCCAACCCGGCGACGCCACTGATTCCTCCACCCGCCGCACCGTCACCATCGTTCGCGACGTGGTGAAGTTGAACTCCGCCCGGGCCCGCGCGGCGATCTTCCAAGTGCCCGGCAAGGATGGCGTCGACCAGCCCATCGGCGTCATCACCCTTCCCTCTTTCTACGGCCCGTCGGAAGAGAGCGAGGGCGAGGACACGATCACCAGCGCCTCCCGGGATGTCGCCAAGCTCATCGACCAGCTCAAGGAGGCCGGTATCGCAGGCCTCGTGCTCGATCTCCGGCGCAACGGCGGCGGCCTGTTACAGGAGGCCGTCGACATCACCGGCCTCTTCATCAAACAAGGTCCGGTTGTGCAGGTAAAAAACTACGCCGGCGAAGTCCGCGTGAACTCGGACGAGTCCCCCGCCGTGGCCTACGACGGTCCACTGGCCGTTTTGGTCGACCGTTTCAGCGCCTCCGCTTCGGAAATCGTGGCCGGAGCCCTGCAAAACTACGGTCGGGCCATCATCGTCGGCGACAGCTCCACCCACGGCAAGGGTTCGGTCCAGGCCCTCGAGGAAATGCGCCGCTACCTGCCCCGTTCGCCGTTCAAGACCGGCGCCACTAAGTTCACCATCCAGAAATACTATCTGCCCAACGGCAATTCCACCCAGCTCAAGGGGGTCGTGCCCGACATCGTGTTGCCGTCGATCGAGGACTACCTCCCCATCGGCGAGGCCGACCTGCCCCGCGCCCTGGCCTGGGACGAAATCCCTTCGTCGGTGTTCGAGGGCCGGCCTCTCGCTGACACGGAGCTCAGCCTCCTCGTGACCGACAGCAAGGAACGCCAAGGCGACTTGGAAGAGTTCAGCTACCTGAGGCGCAACGTGGACTGGTTCAAGACCCGTCAGGAGGAAAAGCTGGTTTCCATCAACCTCGACCAGCGGCGCGAACGCCAGGAGGAGGACGAAGCCTTTCGCAAATCGCTGAAGGAGGAAAAACTCAAGCTGGCCGAGCTCGACTACCCCTTCACGGAATTTCACCTGGTCCCTCCGCCGGAGAAGCCGGCCAGGGAAAAACCCAGCGCGGATGCCGCGGCGGCCGCCGAGGATGAATCGACCATGGATGAGGACGTCCTGAGCACGGATGAAAACTCCGGCTATGCCAAAGTGGACGTGCACCTCCGCGAGTGCCTGCGCGTGGTCGGCGATGCCATTTCCCTGGGCGCGGACCGTGAGCGGTGGGCCAGCAACCGCGCCCCGCTTACGCTCGAGGGCGGCAATCGCGGCTGATCACCGCCACGCCAGCACAAACCGCGGCCGGCCGGTCAGATCGGGCAGGCTTTCCTGCCGCGCAAATCCTGCGGCGACCAGACGCTCGGCAATCACCTCGTGCTGGGCGATGCCCGTTTCCAGCGCGAGCACGCCCGCCGGACTCAGAAAACCCTTCGCCCGGGCCACGATTCGCTCAATCGCCTCCAAGCCCGACGCCCCCGGCGTCAACGCCTGCCGCGGCTCGAACAGGCGCACTTCCGGCGCGGTTTCATTGGTCTCCTGGGCCGTGAGGTAAGGCGGATTCGAAACAATCAGGTCGAATTGGGCTCCCTCGGTCACCGCCGCAAACCAGTCGGACTGACCCACGGTCACGCGCCCGGCCAAACCCGTCGCCTGGGCGTTCTCTGCGGCCAAGGCCACGGCGTCGGGACTGACCTCCAGGGCCAGCACGGTGCAATCCCGCCAATGCGAGGCCAGGGCCAGGGCGATGGCGCCCGTGCCGGTGCCCAGGTCCAGCACGCGTCCCGGCGGCGCGAGGCGCTCCGTGAGCACCGCGACCAAGTATTCGGTTTCCGGTCGCGGAATCAGCGCACGGCGATCCACCTTGAGGGTGAGTCCAAAAAACTCGGTCGTGCCCAGGACATACTGCAGCGGCTCGCGCTGCCCTCGCCGACGCAACAAGGTCCGGATCGTTTCCAACTCCGGTTCCTGCAACGGTCGTTCAAACTGCAGATAAAGCTGCATGCGCCTCAAGCCCAGGGCGTGCCCCACCAGCAGCTCCGCCTGCAATCGCGCCTGCTCCACGCCCTTCCCTTCTAGGAAGCCCGTGCTCATCTTGATAATCTCAAGGACGGTGCGCATCGCGGACGGGTTCACGCCGGCGCCGCCAGGCCCGGCGCTTCGCCCCGGTTGATCGCGGCAAGTTTTTCAGCGTGGTCGGCGCGTTGCAAGGCCGTCAGCAGCCCGGCGATATCCCCCTCCAGCACCGCCGGCAGGCTCTGCAACGTCAGGCCGATCCGGTGATCGGTCACGCGACTTTGCGGGAAATTATAGGTGCGGATCCGTTCGCTGCGATCGCCGGAACCGATCTGGCTGCGGCGCGCGCTGGCGTATTTCGCCCGCTCCTCCTCCTCGCGTTGCTTGAGCAGGCGGGAACGCAGCACCGTCATCGCCCGCGCCTTGTTTTTGAGCTGCGAACGTTCGTCGGCACACTGCACGATCAAGCCCGTCGGCTTGTGCAGAATTTGCACCGCGGAATCGGTCGTGTTCACGCCCTGCCCGCCGGGACCGCTGGCACGCGACACGGAGATTTCCAAGTCCTGCGGGTCGATCTGCACGTCCACTTCCTCCGCCTCCGGCAGGACCGCAACCGTCACGGTCGAGGTGTGAATGCGGCCGTTGGCCTCGGTCACGGGCACGCGCTGCACCCGGTGCACGCCGCTCTCGTATTTCAACTCCCGGTAGACGTCCTCCCCGCTGATGAGAAAAATAACCTCCTTAAAACCGCCGCGATCGGATCCGCTGCTGCTCATCAGCTGCACCTTCCAGCCCCGCTCCTCGGCGTAGCGCGAATACATGCGGAAGAGGTCGGCCGCGAAGAGCGACGCCTCATCGCCGCCCGTGCCGGCACGAATCTCCATGACCGTGTTGCGCGAGTCGGTGGGATCCGGCGGGATCATCGCATCAAGGATCTCGTCGTGCAGGGACTGCAGCTCTTGCAGCATCACCGGGCGCTCCGCCTCGGCCAGTTCGCGCAACTCCGCGTCAGCGCCCGCGTCGCGCATCAAGGCATCCGCCTCGGCCAGGTTCGTCTCCAACTTGCGGTAGCGCGCGTGCGCCTCAACCAAATCATGCAGGCGCTGATGCTCGCGCGACACCTCCGCGGCCCGGCGTGGGTTGTGATAAAACCCCGCGTCGGCCATCTGCGCGGCGAGTTCATCGTGGCGCTGGCGAAACGGGGCGATATCGGGAAGGGATTCCATGCAAGGGACAGGGCGGGCGGGTTGGATTTGCGAATTGCGTGCGCCGCGACTTTGCGGCTGATAGTCAGACTCAGGCTGCCGGCGGGGAACCCCCTACCGGTGCTGATCCGCCATGCCCACGACACTTTTCACGCAGAATACCATCGCTTGTATTTGGGACTTCGACAAGACGCTAATCCCCGGCTACATGCAAGCCCCCCTCTTCCGCCGGCACGGCATCGATGAGAGCGTGTTCTGGGCCGAGACCAACGCCTTGGTCGAAAATTACCGCAAGCGCGGTTACCAGCTGTCCGGCGAGATCAGCTACCTCAATAACCTCCTCACCTATGTGCTGGCGGGGAAGTTCGGGCGGTTAAACAACCGCATGCTCCGGGCCTATGGCGCCGACATCGAATTTTACCCCGGCCTGCCGCAGTTTTTCGACCTCGCCAAATCCTACGTGCGCGAAAAGCCCGAATACCGGAAACACGAGATCGAGTTGGAGCACTACATCGTGAGCACGGGCCTGGCGGAAATGGTGCG
>JBMSWZ010000141.1:0-4769 GCA_049425105.1 Cephaloticoccus sp. | reverse complement strand
CAGCTCGAGGTGTTCATGCCGGTCTGGACGCCGGGGTCCTACCTGATTCGCGAGTATGCGCGTAACATCGACCGCATCACCGCCGCTGCGGCTGACGGCACCGACCTCGCGGTCGCCAAGACCGAGAAGAACCGCTGGGTCATCACCACCGGCGGCCACGACCGCGTGCGCCTGACTTATCGCGTCTACGGCTGGGAGCCGAGCGTCCGCACCAATTTCATTGAGGGCGACTTCGCCATCCTCAACGGCGCGCCGACTTTCCTGACCCTCACGGACGGCGTCACCCGCGCGCACACCGTGCGCGTGGAACTCCCCGACGGTTGGGCCGGCGTCTACACGCCGCTGCCGGCCGGCGCGGCGCCCCACACCTTTGTCGCCGCCGACTTTGACACCTTGGTGGACAGCCCGATTCTGGCGGGCTCGCCGCAGGTCGATTCATTCGAGCTGGACGGGGCCCCGCACTACCTGGTGACCGTCGGCGGCGCCGGCGTCTGGGACAACGCCCGCGCGGCCCGCAACTTTGAGCAGATCGCGCGCACCCAGGTGGAGTTCTGGGGCGGCTTGCCCGCGAAGGACCCGTATTACGTGTTCAACCTCCTCATCGGCGGGCGTGGCGGCCTGGAGCACAAGCAATCCTTCGTGATGATGGCCGACCGCTGGCTGTCGCGCACCCGCAGCGGCTTGAACTCCTGGCTCTCCCTCGTGAGCCACGAATACTTTCATCAATGGAACGGCAAGCGCCTCCGTCCCGTCGAGCTCGGGCCCTTCCTCTACGAACACGAGGCCTACACGCGCACCTTGTGGGTCGTGGAGGGCATCACCAGCTACTACCAGCACCTGTTGCTCCGCCGGGCCGGCTTCTACCGGCGCACCGACCTGCTGAACAGCCTGAGCGGATCCATCGCCGGCATTGAGCGCACGCCCGGACGCCTCGTGCAGTCGTTGAGCGAGTCGTCCTTCGACACGTGGATAAAGGCCTACCGCCCGGACGAAAACTCGGCCAACACCCGCATCAGCTATTACAGCGCCGGCGCCGTCGCCGCCCAGCTGCTGGACGCCGCGATCCGCCAGGCCACCGCCGGGGCAAAGTCGCTCGATGACGTGATGCGCGCCGCCAACGAGCGCTACAGCGGCGAGCGCGGCTACACCGAGGCGGAGTTCACCGCACTGGTCAGCGCAATCGCGGGCACCGACTTCGCGCCGTGGTTTGAGCGGCACATCAGCTCCCCCGGCCGCTTCGACTACCAGCCCATGCTCGACTGGTATGGCCTGATGTTCGAAGAGCCGAAACAGCCCGACACTTCCCTCCTGCCCAACGGGCTGGAGCCACCGGACGCCCCCGCCGGCTGGCTCGGCGCCGCGGTCCGCAACGGCACCGTGACCGACGTCCGCAGTGACACCCCGGCGTATGCCGCCGGGCTTTACGTCAACGACGAGCTCCTCGCCATCGACGGTTTCCGCACCAGCGACCCCAACAGTGTTTTGCGCTACCGCCACCCCGGCGACACCGTCGAGTTGCTCGTCGCGCGCCGCGGCCAGGTCCTGACCCTGCAGGCCACCTTGGCGGAAACGCCCACCGCGACCTGGAAGCTCAAAGTCCGACCCGACGCCACGCCGGAGCAAAAAGCGCGCCTCGATGCCTGGCTGGGGCCGGACGATGCGACCAAGCCCGACCCCGCCGCTGCGGCCGACCTCGCCGCAGACTCAGCCGAAAGTTGATTCCGCCCCGGCGCCCGCCAGACTGCGGCGGTCATTCCCATGGGCACGTCCGCAAATTCCGGACCAGCTTCCTTGGTTTCGCGCCGCCTGGTGGCGCTGTTACTGATCGCCATTCTCGGCCCGTGGCTGGCCGTCGGGCTGTTCTTTTTCACCAGCCGGCCGCCCGCAGCCCAAGCCCCCGCCGGGCCCCAATCGGCGCCGGCGGCCACCGGCGAAGGCGCGACCCCCTGCGCCCCCGGTCCCTGGGGCCAGCTCGAATACATCAGCATCCTCACCGAGCCGCCGGAGCAGCAGATGATTGCCACTTTCCCGCCGGCCGATCACGCCCTGTGGGTTTTCCATGGCTACCGGCAAGAGGACCTTGAGGCGCTTTGGCGCTCCGCCGGCCTCGACGCCACGGCGGTCGCCACCCTTGCGCGGCCGGACCTTCGGTCCAGCGACGGACCCACGACCACCATTCGCGCGCCCAAGGACTTGGTCCTCCAACTGTCCACCCACGCCCGCACCGTCATCTACTCAGCGCTCGCCGCTTTCCCGGAAAACGCCGCGCAGGTCGAACCCTACCGCTTCACGCTCAGTGCGCGCGACGAATGGTTCAAGGACAGCGGGCTCAAACCCGAGACGATCGCGAAGGTCGAGCCACTCCTTTACGCGCGCGGAAACTCCCTGCTGTTTTCCGACCAGGCGATGGTGATCCCCGACCTCAATTCGCGCGAGGAGGCCACCCGGCTGCTCAAGACCCTCGCGCGCAAGTCCACGCTGATGCTCAAGCTCCGCGTCGATGCCGGCACCGAGGTGGAGGCACTCGCGAACTACTGGGGCTTCCCCGGCGCGAAGGACATCGTCCCGCTCCTGAATTCCCTCAAGCGCCGCGGCCCGGGCACGGCCGTTGACATCGTGCACCTGCTCCCGCGCTTCGCGCGCAGCCGCCTTTACAGCTATCCGGCGCCGGACGATCCGGGCGTGAATTCCTACATGGACTGCCACTGAACGGTGCTGAACTTTTTCAACCAGGAGCCCGACCCCCGCTACCAAGACCTCAACGAAGTCGCCCTCACCTTCCGCCGCGACTACCACACGGTCACCGGCCGCCCGCGCTACGGCGACGTCTACCTCTTCACCCTGCCCAACGGCGACGTCATCCACTCCTGCGTCTACATCGCCGACAACATCGTCTTCACGAAGAACGGCGCGGCCCCGAGCTCGCCCTGGTTGTTGATGAAATACGAGGACGTTGTCGCGTTCTATCCGTCGGACCAACCGCTCGACATCCAGCGCTACCGGCCGAACGCCCTGGCGCCCTACTGAGCGCGGGCCGCGTCCACGAAGCGGCCGATGATGCCGTCAAACGCGCCGTTGGTGAAGAACACCACGAGGCGCGGACGTTCCCCCGGAGTCAGCGTCGCCTGCTGCAACCGCTCCAGCAATTCCGCGTTCGTGGGCGCAGTGCACGCCGTCACGCCTTGCGAATCCAGGAAGGCGATCAAAGCCTCCGGGTCGAACCGCTCCTCGGCCTTGAGCTGCTCCGAGCGCGCGACCGCGCCGAGGTAGACGTCATCGGCCAGCGCCAGCGCCCGCATGAAGCCCGTCTGCATCACCCGGGTGCGCGAGGTGTTGCTGCGCGGCTCGAACGCCGCGTGGATTTCGTGCCCGGGAAACCGCGCCCGGAAGGACCGCAGGGTCTCCGCTAGCGCGGTGGGGTGATGACCAAAATCCTCCACCACCTTGAGTGGGGCGGTGTCCAATCGCAGCTCCTGCCGGCGGCGCACGCCGCGAAAGGCGCCGAGCGCGTCCAGCTTCAGCTGCGTGGGGTCAGCCGGGAACAAGGCGAGCCCGGCCGCCGTTGCCGCCATCGCGGCGTTGCGGGCGTTGAAAAGTCCCGGCTGGCGCCAGCGGATCCGAGCCCAGGGCTTTCCGCGCCAGCTCAACGCAAACCCCGCCCCGTCGGCATCCTCGGCGAAGTCGTCCAGCCGCACGTCGCACGCCGCGCCCGTGCCCACCTTGACCACCTGGGTCCACGGCGTCGGGCCGAGCGCGGCCAGATTGGCGTCGTCGCCGTTCGCCACGATCCAGCCGTTGCGCGGCACGATGCGCGTCAGGTGCCGGAACGTGCGCTGCACGTCGGCGAGGTCCCGGAAGATGTCGGCATGGTCAAACTCGAGGTTGTTCAGCACGGCGACATGCGGCGCGTAATGGATGAACTTCGAGCGCTTGTCGAAAAACGCGCTGTCGTATTCGTCGCCCTCGATCACGAAAGGATCCTGCGCCGCGCCGAGGTGATGCCCCACCGGGGGGTCGTTCGGCACGCCGCCGATCAGGAAACCGGGATCGCGGCCATTGGCGCGCAGCAGGAAAGCCGTGAGGGCGGTCGTGGTCGTCTTGCCGTGCGTGCCGCAGATCACGAGATTGCGCCGGCCCTTGAGCACGTAATCGGCCAGCAGGGCGGGCAGCGAGGTGAAGGGAAACGCGCGGGTTGCCAACAGCCACTCGACCTCGGGATGCCCGCGCGACATGGCGTTGCCGATCACGACCAAGTCGGGCGCCAGCGTCTGCAGGCGAGCCGGGTCGTAACCTTCGTGAACGGTGATGCCCGCTTCGGCGAGGACGGTGCTCATCGGCGGGTAAACGCCCGCATCACTGCCCAGCACTTCATGGCCATTGGCCCGGGCGAGCAACGCGGCGTTGCCCATGGCCGAGCCGCAGATGCCCATGCAGTAAAGCCTTAACTTTTTCTCATCCTTTTCCACGCTGCTTTTCATGGGTAATTTGCGTGTCTCTGAATTTCCCATTTTTGCCCAATTATCCACGAATTATCCATGCATTTGGATAAAATCGTGGATAACGGAAACCGGCATTTTTGGGGTGTCTGGCACACGCCAGAACGCTTGCCCCATGTGCTCAGGCGGCAACCAAATTCAGCGCCGGGCATCCTACCCTGACGGGATTCAAACCTTGTCCCCTCGCCTTGTCGCTGGCATAGTCAGCCCGTTGCCGCTCGTTAGGGGTAGTTGATTGCGGCAGCAACCGGCCCGTCCTCACCACCATGGGGG
>JBMSWZ010000140.1:0-4783 GCA_049425105.1 Cephaloticoccus sp. | reverse complement strand
GGAAACTGCGAAACCGGTCGGCACCGGTGGCGGGCACGGCGAAGCCCGCGGCGTGCAGGCCGACCGGCGCATTGACGTCGGCGGGGCGGTCCATCGCCGCCACGGTGGTGTCGACCGGGCGGTGCGTGTGGTCCTCGGATTGGCGCAGGGTGTAGAGGTTGCGGGTGGTCCGCCATCCGTCGGCGCAGACGCCTTCATTCGTGCCGATGATGCGGCCGGGGCGATTGGCTTCCTCAAACATTATCGGGATGCCGCGCGGCTCGAGGCTCAGCCAGGGCATGCGACCTTGGGGCCACAAGACCGGGGCGCTCCAGTCGGCGTCGTCGAAATCGGTGTTCATCCAGCCCGCAAGCCCCTCGCGCGCATCGTAGTGCTCCTGGGTGAAAAGCTGGTGGCTGTTCTGCACGGGATCGCGGCGCAGGCCGGGTTGCACGCGGCACCTCCACGTGGCGTCGCTCTTCAAGTGGACGCGGCCCCAGCGCGCGTGGACGAGGAGGCCCGCGTAGCTTTCGCTGTGGTATTGGAAATTGCTCAGGCCGGGATTGTGCGCGCGCACGGCGAGGACGTTGCGGCCGGGCACCAGCCAGCGGGCGACGTCGATCTCGTCATACGGCCAGGAATGCTGAAAGCCGCGCGCGGGCCCGCGGCAGACGAAGGCGCCGTTGACGTAGAGCTGGTAGGACTGGTCGGCGGTGATGCACAGCGGGGCGCGGCGCGGCCCGCGGTCGAGCGTGAGGTCGCGGCGGAAAAGCACGAAGGCGTTGTGCAGGTCCCAGCGGTGATCCTCCGGCCAGATCCACTGGGCGGAGCCAAAAGGCGAGGCGGGCTTGGTCATGAGGGAAAATCAACCCGCGAAGGCGTCGCGGATGCGGTGCAACACGGCCGGATCGGTGGCGATGCCGAGCACGCCGTTGACGATGAATTGAATGCCGATGCACAGGAGGAGGAAGCCCATGATCTTCGTCAGGGCGTTCATGCCGGTCAGGCCGATTACGCGCACGATCCGGCCCGAGAGGCGCAGGGTGACATAGATCATCACCGCCACCACGAGAATCCCGATGATCACCGCGACGTAGTCGGAGATCCCTTGGGCAAACGAGGTGAACCCGAGCGTGACGGCGATGGCGCCGGGACCGGCGAGCATCGGCATCGCCAGCGGCGAAAACGCAATGTCGCGCTTCGCGCGCGCCTCGGCCTGCTCCTGCTGCGTTTGCTCGGATGAGCGCGGCGCGGCCACCAGCATGCCCGAGCCAATGCCCGCCACGAGCAAACCGCCGGCAATGCGCAACCCTGGCAGCGACAGCCCGAAGAAACTCATGATGAAGGTGCCGCCGACGAGAAACCCGACGAGGATCACGATCATGTAAATGCACGCCATCAACAGCTGCTGGTTGCGCCGGGCCGGTGTGTCCCCCTCGGTGATCGCCAGGAAAGTCGGTGCGGCGGCCAACGGGTTGATCAACGGCACCAGCGCGACGACAGTGCCAAGGATCAGTTCCCAAAAATGATTGATGGAATTCATGCGGGGTAGGCCAGGAACCCACCACCACTGCCCGTTCCCCGCGTCCCACGCAAGCCCCCGCCCCCTCGCCCGCCCCTTCATCGCTCCCCGCAGTTTGTAACATAATACGTTACAAACTGCTGCACGACGGCGTGCTGACCGTCACCGTGCCGCGGGGCGCCCGGGCGAGCGGAGCTTGGTCCGGCAATACCGAGGACTGCGGCGGGTTGTAAAGTAATACGTTACTTAACGCGGCGCCGCGCTCACCAGGTGTCCACCGGGCCCTTGGGGACGGGGATGGCGTGGCGTTCGGAAGCGGCGGCCTCGTCCTCGGCCTGCATGAACGATGCGGTCAGCGGACTAAGCGCGAACCGCGGGAGGAGTTCGCCGGCATCGTCACAAAACTGTGCGCGCCATGCGGTGTAGCGCGCCAGCACGGCGGCGAAGTCCGCCCGCGAGTTGATCGTGATCACGTCCTGCTTGAACGGCTTGGCCGGGCCGAAGCGCTTGGCATACCACGGCGCGACCTTGCGGAAGAGCCGCGGTCCGCGGTCTTCGCCGTAGAAGTCGCAGTAGCGGTCGAAGTGCCGCTGCATCACCCGCACGCGCTCGGCAAAAGTGGGTTCGGGCAAGGTCGTGCCGGTGCGCAGGAAATGGTCGGTGCGCCGGAAAATCCACGGGTCGTAGAACGCGCCACGGCCGATGCTCACGCCGGTGCAGCCGGTCTCGTCGAGCATGTGCCGCGCGGCCTCCGGGGTGGTGACGTCGCCATTGCCGATGACCGGGATGTGTTTCACCGCACCCACCACGGCGCGGATGCCGGCAAGGTTGACGCGGCCGCTGAAACCCTGGGCGCGGGTGCGGCCGTGGACGAACACCGCCGCGACGCCGGCGTCCTCCAGCACGCGGGCCAGGTCGGGCGCGGTGAGGTTGTCGTCGTCCCAGCCCAGGCGCATCTTCGCCGACACGGGAATCTTCACCGCCGCCACCATGCCGCGCACCAGCGCGGCGGTGCGGTCAAGTTCGGTCATCATCGCCGAGCCGCCGCCAATGCGGACGACTTTCTTCACCGGGCAGCCCATGTTAATGTCGACCGATTGGGCGCCGAGTTCCTCGCACAGCACCGCGGCGTCGCGCATTTCCTCGGGCACGCTGCCAAAGAGCTGGATCGCCAGCGGCCGGTCCTCGGCGGATGACGCTACAAGTTGCAGCGCCGTGGGGTTGCGCTCGAGCAGTGAGCGGGCGTTGACGAGGTCGGTCGTGGCCCAGCCGAGCCCGCCGAGTTCGCGCAGGGTGACGCGGAAGGGCAGGTTGGTGTAGCCCGCCAGCGGCGAGAGAAAGAGATTGGTGACGAGTTCGTGCGGTCCGATGCGCATGTCAGCGTCGGCGGCCGGACCCGGCCTTGGCGGCGTCGGGCCTGCGGAAGCGGAACATCATGATGATCACGAGACCGGTCACAAACAGGAACTGGCTGATGAGCAAAGGGCCCAGTTGCAGCTCCAGCCGCCCGGTGAGATTGGCAGTATAAACCTGCTGAAAGAGGAGCATAAAGAACCCAAGAATCGCGAGGCCGCAGGCGCAGCCCATGGCTTCGAGCGCCTGAAAGGTGGCGGCGCGCTGCGCCGGCGCGATCCAGTAGTCGCGGTTGGGCAGGTTGATCAGGGAATCCGGCAGGCGGCGCAGGATCCGGCCAAGGTTGCCAAAGAGAAGGCCAAGCCCGAGGGCGAGGCCGGCCTGGAGGGCGACATGCGCCTGGCGCGACGACCAGCCATCGGCCTGCCCCTCAAGGTTGAAATGTGTCGCGACCTGCGCCGGCAGATGGGCGTAGTGCCACGCCGCCTGCGCCAACGCGGCCAGCACGAGGAGGAAGAAAAGGCCTCGAAAGATGCGTGGCATGGCAGGATCAGCCGCGGCCGGCGGCAACGACCGCGGCCTGCATCCGGCGCAGCGCCTCTTCCAACGTCGCGCGCGGGCAGCCGAAGTTCAGCCGCACATAGTGGCCTTTGGGCGCGCCGAAGAACGCGCCGTCGCTCAGGCCCACGCCGTGCGCCTCGAAGTGCGCAACGGGGTCGGCCAGGTTGAGCGCGCGCACATTGAGCCACGCGAGATAGGTCGCCTCGATCGGCGCCTCGATGGTCACGCCGGGCAGTTCGCGGGCGACGAAGTCCGTCAGGAGGTCGCGGTTGCCGCGCAGGGTGGCGAGGAGCGCCTGGCGCCAGTCCTCGCTGTCGCGGTAGGCCGCCTCGCAGGCGCTGAAGCCCAGGGCCGTGACCTCGGCAACGACGCCGGCGCTGGCGCGGCTGAAGCGCGCGCGCAGGGCGGGATCGGGAATGATGGCGAAGGAGGTGCCGAGGCCAGGGACGTTGTAGGTTTTGCTCGGCGCCATGAGCGTGAGGCCGCGGCGGGCGACGGCCTCGCCCAGTTTCGCCGTGGGAATATGCGGCAGGTCGGCGAGCACGAGGTCGCAGTGAATCTCGTCGCTGCAGAGCACGAGATCGTGCCGCACGCAGAATTCGCCGATGCGTTCCAGTTCCTCGCGGCGCCAGACGCGGCCGACGGGATTGTGCGGGTTGCACAGCAGGAAAAGCTTGGTCCGTGGCGTGACGGCGGCCTCCAGTGCGGCCCAGTCGATCTCCCAGTGGCCGTCGCGCATTTGCAGCGGCACAGATACGGACACGCGCGCGCTGTTCTTGGGCGCACTCATGAACGGCGGGTAGATCGGCGCGAGGGTGAGCACCTCGTCGCCCGGCTCGGCAAAGGCCTGCGCGGTGATGTTCAGCCCGCAAACGAGGCCGGGCAGCCAGACGATCCAAGCCGGGTCGATGGTCCAGCTGTAGCGCGCCTGCATGGCGTTGACAACGGCAGCAACGGTGGAGGCGGTCGGACGGGCGTAGCCGAAGACCCCGTGGTCCACGCGGGCGTGCAGGGCCTCGAGGATGGCGGGGGAAGATTTGAAATCCATGTCCGCCACCCACATCGGCAGGATCTCGCGCCCGGCATACTTTTGCCACTTCTGCGAATCCGTGCCCAGTCGGTGGGGAGGAGTGTTGAAGTCGAAGTTCATTTTTTTAAAGGCGCAGCCAACCAAATCCTCCGGCTTTGGCCACGGCATTTTTCCCGGCCCGAACGCCACCCGATCTGCCTCCCATATTTCCCGCCCACCCGTGCGCCATCCCCCGTTTGGAAGTCGGAGCGCGGGGCACCCGATAAGTAACGTATTATATTACAAACAGCGGAAACGGAGGCTGCGTCCCGAGGTGGGGAGGTAGGCGGGTCGGCTTG
>JBMSWZ010000139.1:0-4834 GCA_049425105.1 Cephaloticoccus sp. | reverse complement strand
AACGCACGGGAGTTTCAGCCAGCACGCCCAGGCGCTGGCGATCATTGCGGGCTTACGCGCACCGGCGGTGAGCCGCTGGGTGAATGCGGCCGAAGCGGGCATCGCGGCGGCGACGATCTATTTTCAGCATTACGTGCTCGAGGCCCTCGGGCAGCTGGGCCGTGGCGACCTGGTGCTGGCGGCGATGGCGCCGTGGCGGCGTTTGGTGGCGCTTGATTCGAAAACGCCGGAGGAGAATCCCGACATCAATCGTTCAGAGTGCCACGCGTGGGGTTCGCATCCGCTGTTTCATCTGCATGCCACGATCGCGGGTGTGCGGCCGGCGGCACCGGGCTTCCGACGCGTGCGAATTGCCCCATCGCCGGGGACTTTGACCTCGCTCGATGTCGTGACCCCGCACCCGCGCGGCGCGGTGAAGCTGAAGGCGAAATTCGAGGGGGGACGCGTCGAGGCGGAAGTGACCTTACCGCGCGGCGTGACCGGTGAATTTGGGTGGGGCGGGAAGACGCGGCGGTTGCGGGGCGGCGTCCAACGGGTGCGAATTTAGGGCGGGGTTGCCAAACTCCGCCGGGAAAGGAAAAGAGGACGTGAAGGCGGGGATCGGAGTCCCCGCCCTACAGTGTCCAGGTGCGGGCGTGCGCGGGTGAATGCACCGTGACGGTTTCGGTGCCGATGGTGAGCTCGAGCGTGGCATCACCGCTGCGACCTGTGAGTCTGTCGGCGTCACGCGTCCAAGCCACCAGGGAGGCGCCCGGTTGCACGGCGAAGGCCGTTAGCAGGCGGCAGTGATCGGAGGTAAGCAGCGTCTCGACGTAGGGACAGTTGCGTTCGGGCAGGTCGCCGCCGAATTGGTCTTTGTTCCACGGGGCCGTGTAGCCCTGATTGCCGAGGCGATGGGCAAGCGCTTGGCCGTCGAGGCTGAGGACTTGGGCGGCGAGGCCGACCTCGGGGAGGGCCAGGGTGAAGGCGCCGTGAGCGCCGAGGGCGGGCCGCCGGGCGGTATTCCAGCGCAGCGAAATGGATTCGGGTTTTTCGAGCTCGGCGTCGTCGAACACGAGCACGAAGCCGGGATGAATGTGCAGGACGGTGCGGAGGTTGCGCTTCACTCCATCCCATGCGGGCGCGGTGTCGATCTGCCAGAGGCCACCCCAGGCGTCATCAAATTCGGCGCGGGCGATGCTGCCTTGGCGATACACCGCGCGTTTGCCGTGAAGGGCACCGGTCGTGTAGTTGGGGTTGAGTTGGTAGCATGACTCCATGTCTCGTCCGCCGAAGACGAGAATGTTGTGGCCGAAAGCCTGGGTGTCGAAATACCGGAAGCGGTTATCGTTAAAGAAGCCGGCCGGGTAGGTGGTGTCCGGCGTGCCCCAGTCGACGATGAGCGACTGGCCCTCGCCTTCGATCACGACCTGTCCGGGGTCGTTGTGCTCGTGGTTGTCCTCGCGGCGCGCCTTGCTGCCGACGACACAGGCGGTTTGGTCCCAGTCCCACGACGTGCGGCTGGAGATGCAGGCGCCGTGAGCGTGATAGGCCCGGCCGAGCGGCCAGCGACCCGCGGGGGAGGTCGGGTGCAGGTCAGCATCCAAGCTGAGCAGTTGCACGGGATCGGCCTGAATAGAACGGAAGCGGACCGCGAAATCCTGCAAGGCGGCATCTTGCGCGGCGGCCGCGATGGCCGGCATCCAATCCACCTTGAGCGGCGCGTTGAAATGACCGTCGCCGAAATTAAGAAGGTGACCGGGCGGCGTGGTCATATACACGGACCAGCGCGCCATCTCGGGAAACGGGGCGGCGGCGAGGCGGTTGCCGAGCGTCGGGTCCCAACCAAGGCGCGCCGTGTAGTAATCCACGATCAAGCCGATCGCGCCGGCGTAGCCCATGCCTTCGTTGAACTCGCCCTCGGGGCCGTAGTCCTCGAGGTGGGCCTCCATCATGGGATCGCAGTAGGCGATCAGTTTCTCGACGTCGGGATGCAGACCGTCCAGCGCCATGGCGGCGACGCCGACCCCGCCGACGATGCAGGTTTGCCAATTGTTGGTCACGCTGAGCCACCAGGCTTGGTCGGCGATGGCGCGTTGGAACGGCCGAAGGGCGCGCGATTCCAATCCGCGCACGAAGAAATCGATCTCCGTGGCGGAGAGATGCGGCCGCAGCCAGTTGAGCACGAGACCGACGTCCTTCGCCAGCAAACCGGTGCGCAGGTGGGCGTCGGTGGGTTTGAGTCCGCCCAGCTCCTTGATTTTGGCGAGGTCCACCTGCATGCGGGCGAGGTGGTTCCACGCGGGATATTCGCGGTCGTCGAACAGCACGGCGATCTGGCGCAGCGCCGCGTCGATCCAGCCGCGATCGCCGTCGATCAAAAACATCAAGGCGTGCCGCGTGATGCGTTGGCCGACGAGCCGGCACAGCGTGTAGTCCATGCCCTTCAATTGCGCGCTGTAGGCATCGCGCCCCGGGAAAATGGAATCCACCAACCAGGCGGGCTCGTCACGTTCGCGCGCGGCGGCCGCCTTGATCTCGGCCCAGACCGGGGCGCCGAGCGGTGAGGCGATCAGCGTTTTGATTTCGGCGAGGCGCGCGGCGCGGGTGGTGAGGTCGAGGGGGAGAATGGTGGTCGGCAGCATGGCGGGAATGACGGGTGAGGCGGGGAAGCGGGCTAAGGCTGGGGTGGCGCCAACCAACCGTGGGGGCCGAAGGGCAGCAAACCCTTACGGCCCGGCGGGCATAAAAAAACGGCATCCCGCGGGATGCCGTTGAAATGGGGTCTGGGAAATCGCTCAGCCGAGCATGTCGGCGACCATCGTGCGCTCGTCGACGAGCTCTTGGTTGGTCGCGGCGATCTTGGACTTGGCGAAGTCATCCATGGCGTAGCCCGTGATGATCTCGTAGCTGCCGGGCGTGGTCGTGCGCACGGGGACGCCGGCCCAGACGTTGGCGTCGAAGCCGTAGGCGGTGGCGCCCTTGACGGCGACAGAGTGAATCGCGCCGGGGGTCATGAGGTCGTGCACGTGGTCAACGAGGGCGTTGGCGGCGGAGGCGGCGGAGGAGAGCCCGCGGGCGGCGATGATGGCGGCGCCGCGCTTGCCGACGGTCTCGCAGAACGGACTCTGCAGCCAGGCGTCATCCTTGATCACGCCGGCGGCGGGCGCGCCGTTGATGGTGGCGTGGGCGAAGGCCGGGAACATGGTCGGGCTGTGGTTGCCGTAGAAGAAGATATCCTTCACGGCGGTGAGGTCGGTGCCGGCCTTCTTGGCGAGCTGCGCTTGGGCGCGGTTCTGGTCGAGGCGGACCATGGCGGTGAAGCGGTCGGGCGTGAGGCGCTTGGCCTTGGACGCGGCGATCATGCAGTTGGTGTTGGCGGGGTTGCCGACGACGGCGACGCGCGCGTTGTCCGCGGCGACCGCGTCGATGATCTGGCCCTGCGCGGTGAAGATCCTGCCGTTGTCCTTGAGCAGGTCGGCGCGCTCCATGCCGGGGCCGCGCGGCTTGGCGCCGACGAGCAGGCACCAGTTGGCGTCCTTGAACCCGACCTTGGCGTCGTCGGTGAGGACCATGCCCTTGAGCAGCGGGAACGCGCAGTCGTCGAGCTCCATGGCGACGCCCTCGAGCGCCTTCATGGCCTTCTCGACCGGGACCTCGAGGAGTTGGAGCACGACCGGCTGGTCGGGACCGAACATCGCCCCGGAGGCGATGCGGAAAAGGAGGGAGTAACCAATCTGGCCGGCTGCACCGGTCACGGCGACGCGAATGGGTGTATTCATGAGTGGAGTCTTTCTAACACAGAGGGCGCGGAGGGCACGGAGAAAGTATGGAAAGGGGCGGGATAAACGGAACGCGCTGGGGCGAAGCAGAAATGGTTATGGGATTTCCCCGGTGGGCCCCGGTCACGCGAAGCGCGGGGCGAGGGCGGCGTAAGTTTCGCGCACGAGGGCCTCGGTGGTCGGCCAGTCGATGCAGCCGTCGGTGATCGAGACGCCGTAGCGCAGCTGGTCCTTCGGCTGGGGGAAGTCCTGTTTGCCGGCCTCAAGGTTGCTCTCGATCATCGCGCCCATGATCGAGCGGTTGCCGGCCGTGATTTGCCCGAGGAGAGCGCGCATGACCTCGGGCTGGCGCTCGGGCTGCTTGGATGAGTTGTCGTGGGAGCAGTCGACGAGGATCGACTTGATCAGGCCGGCCTTCTCGAGCTGGCGCTCGGTGGCCGCGATGTGCTCCGGCGCGTAGTTCGGCCCGGCGGCGCCGCCCCGGAGGACGACGTGGCAGGACGGGTTACCGCGGGTGACGACGGCGGACGCGGCGCCCGCGAGATTGATGCCGAGGAAGGTCTGGGGTTGGGCCGCGGCCTGGATGGCGTTGAGGGCGGCCTTGAGCGTGCCGTCGGTGCCGTTCTTGAAGCCGAGGGGCATCGAGAGGCCGGACGCCATTTGACGGTGGGTCTGCGACTCCGTGGTGCGCGCGCCGATGGCGGACCAGCATACGAGGTCGGCGATGTATTGCGGTGTGATTGGATCGAGCAGCTCGGTGGCGGTGGGCAGGCCGAGATCGAGCACTTCGCGCAGGAACGAGCGCGCGGTGCGCAGGCCGGCGGCGATGTCATGCGTGCCGTCGAGGTGCGGGTCCATGATCAGGCCCTTCCAGCCGACGGTGGTGCGGGGTTTCTCGAAATAGACCCGCATCACCACGAGGATCCGGTCGGACACCTCGGCGGCGAGTTTTGCCAGGCGTTTGGCATAGTCGCGCCCTGCGGCGAGGTCGTGGATCGAGCAGGGGCCGACGATCAGCAGGAAACGCCGGTCGTCGGTGAAAATAATGCGGTGCAAATCGCGGCGCGTGCGGG
>JBMSWZ010000138.1:0-4862 GCA_049425105.1 Cephaloticoccus sp. | reverse complement strand
GCGCGGCGCGTGGCCAATGTCGTGCGCGAGATGGCGGTGACGTTTTTCGAATCCTGGAGCCTCGACCGCGCCTGCGCCCGCGCCGGCATGTCGCGCCGCCATTTCAGCGCCCTCTTCCGCGCCCAAACCAGGCGCACCTTCCTCGCCCACCTGACCGAACTACGCCTGGCCCATGCGGCCAAGCTCCTCGCGGAAAAACGTCACTCCATCGTCGGCGCCGCGTTCTCCAGCGGCTATGGCGACCTCTCGCATTTCTACCGCCTCTTCCGCGCCCGCTACGGCCACCCGCCGCGGGAGTGGTTGGAGAAAACGCTGAGTAGAAATTAACGACGAAGGGCCGGAGGTGAATTATTAAGAAGCCAGGAAGCCATGAACCAATCTTGGTTTAGGAATTTCCTGTCCTCCTTGTTCGGCTTCACGGGCCTCTTGCTTGGCGATCTTCGCGACCTTGGCGGTTGATGCTCTGCGAGGTGGACCGGCACGTCCCTGTGCCGGTTTTTCGGAAAGGAACGAATTCCGAAGCCAAGAAGCCATGAATCATTCCTGGTTTCCTGGCTTCTGAATTTTACTCCGGGTTCAGGGTCTTTATGCCCTTCGTGTCTTCGTGGTTAACAAATCCTTCCCCAATAAAGACACGGTGCGGCCTTGCCCTCACGGGGCCTGAAAGGCTAGCTGATCACTCACTCCATGAAGATCATTCGTCACCAATCCCCCGCCGGTCCCGCCTACGCCGCCCTCCAGCCTGATGGCTCGGCGCGCGCCATCTCCGGCGACATCTACGGCAAGTTTTCGGTAACCGACGAAGTCGTGACCCCCGGCAAGCTCCTCGCGCCGATCCAGCCGACGCAGATCCTCTGCATCGGCCTGAACTACGCCAAGCACGCCGCCGAGTCCGGTGCCAAGGTGCCGGAGCGTCCCGTCCTCTTCGTCAAGGGCATCAACGCCACGCAGAACCCCGGCGACCCAATCGAAATTCCGACCAAGCTCGCCAGCCATGAGGTCGATTACGAGTGCGAGCTCGCGGTCGTCATCGGCAAGCCCTGCAAGAACGTCACCCGCGAAAAAGCCCTCGACTACGTGCTCGGCTACACCTGCGCCAACGACGTCTCCGCCCGCGATCACCAGATCAAGCTCGGCGGCGGCCAATGGTGCCGCGGCAAGTTCTTCGACACCTTCGCCCCGCTCGGGCCGTGCCTCGTCACCACCGACGAGATCACCAACCCGAACGACCTGAAGATCGCCACCATCCTCAACGGCAACCGCGTGCAGGACTGGACCACGAGCGACATGATCTTCGACGTGCCGGCCATCATCGCCTACCTCAGCGGCAGCACGACCCTCCTCCCCGGCACCGTGATCCTCACCGGCACCCCGCAGGGCGTCGGCATGGCCATGAAGCCCCCGCTCTGGCTCAAGGCCGGCGACAGCGTCAGCATCGAGATCGAAAAGATCGGCACGCTGACCAACCCGGTCATCAACGAGGCCTGAGGTCTAAACGCAAAGACGCCAAGTTTTGTAGGGCGGGGATTCTATCCCCGCCTTTTTCTTTTTCATAACACAGAGGGCACAGAGAACACGGAGTCAGAATCTCCGACATCTGCGATCTCTGCGGCCTCCTCTAAAACTCCTCCGTTCGCTCCGTTACCTCCTGTAAATCCCGGCCGACCAAAATCGGCTTCGCCTCTTGGCCCCTTCGCGCTTAGTCACCTCACCATGCTCCACGTTCACCTCGATGCCGTGCCCTGGATGGAATGGTCCTCGACCACGGGAAAATATCACGGTGCGGGCAAACAGGTCTCTGAAGCGCTCGGCGCCAAGGTGAACGCCAACCTCGCCGACGGCGGGCATCCCTTCGATTTGGAATTCGGCAAGCTGCTCCCCGGCAAGGCCGGCGGCCCGTTCCACACGCACTCCGCGCAGTGGGAATGCTACCTCATCGTCAGCGGCACCGGCACCATGCGGCACGGCGACACGCGCCGGGAAATGCGCGCCGGCGACATCGCGCTCCACCCGCCCGTCAGCAGCCATCAGCTCATCAACACCGGCGATGCCGATCTGCTCTACTAGCTCATCGCCGACAACCCCACCACGGAATTCTGGCGCTACCTTGACTCCGACAAGTGGGGCATGAAACCCGGCGGCATCATTTTCAAAAAAAACCGACGTGCATTACGACCACGACGAGGACGAACCACCCGGCGAGCCGCTCGTTGCCCCGGATCGCCCGCTCCCGGCGGATGTCCCCGGACACTTCACCTCCATCGCCGATGTTGCCGAGGAACATTGGCATTCCCCCAAGGGTAAATACAGCACGCATTGCCGTGACCTCTCGCTCGCGCTTGGCGGCAAGCGCAATGCCGACGTCGCCCACGGCGGCCATCCCTTCGACCTGCAGATCCGCCGCATCACCGCGGGTGCCGCCGTCTGCCCCTACCACCACCACAGCGCGCAGTGGGAATGCTTCGTCTTCCTCTCCGGCCGCGGCCGCGTGCGCACGCCGGAAGGCTTCCGCGCCGTCGGTCCCGGCGACATCGTGCTGCACCCTCCGGGCGCGCCCCACCAGACGATCGCCGACGTCGACTCCGAGCTCGAGTGCCTCATCGTCACCGACAACCCGACCGAGGACGTGTTCTTCTACCCCGACAGCAACAAATGGGGCACCCGCTTGGGCGGAAAACTTTTCCGCATCAGCGAAGTCGATTACTTTGACGGCGAAGAGTAATCCCCGGTTCGACTTCCGCCCCACGCCAGCCACCCTCGCAGCCAGCCGCCATGTTCCGCATCAATCGCACCCTGCTTCTCGCTAGCTGCATCGCGGCCACGCTGTCCGCCAATGCCGCGCTAACCTGGAAGGAATCCACCTTGAAGCTGAACGCCGAGGCCGGCGCCAAGGCCATCACGGCGGTGTTTGCATTCACCAACACCGGCGACACGCCGGTCACGATCACGGATATCAAAACCGACTGCGGTTGCACCACCGCCGCGCCGGACAAGACGACTTACGCGCCGGGCGAGTCCGGCGAAATCCGCACGCCCTTCACCATCGGCAATCGCGTGGGCCGCGAGCGCAAGGCGGTGCATGTCAGCACCGATGATCGCCCGGGCGAACCGGTGGATCTGACCTTGGACGTCACTATTCCGCCGCTGCTTACGCTTTCGCCGCGCATGGTGTCGTGGGCGCGTGACGCCGAGGCCGTGCCCCAGACCATCGATCTCCGCCTGAACCCTGGCAGCGGCGCCACCATCGCCGCCGTGGCGGCGGATGGCGACGGCATCGCCCACCGCCTCGAACAGCTGACGCCGACGACCTACCGACTGCACCTTACACCGAGTGAGACCAGTCATCCCGCGAAGGTGCGGTTCTGGGTGCGCGTCACCCGGCCGGGCCGCGAACCGTTGAGCTACATCGCGTTTGCCCAAGTGCGCTGACATGCCCCGCGCCCTTCGCGAATTCCTGCTCCTCCTCGTGCTCGCCGCCGTGCCCGCCGCGCTCGCCGGCTGGCTGCATCCGCGTCCACCTCAACCCATCGCGGCCGGACTCCCGGAACTCACCGCCGGCGCCGCCCGGGACCAGGCCGCCACCCAACCTGTATTGTGGATCGACGCCCGTCCCGCCGAAGCCTTTGCCCGCGGCCACATCGACAGTGCGATCCGACTCACTGGCGAGGAGTGGGAGACTTTGTTGCTGCCGGTGATGGAAACCTGGACGCCCGGATCGCCCGTGATCGTCTATTGCGAGGGCGGCGGTTGCGCGGCCAGCCAGGCCGTGGCGGCGCGGCTGCAGCGTGAACTCGGCATCGAAACAATTTACGTCCTCACCGGAGGCTGGCCCGCATGGCGGCAGACGAATCCAAATTGAACCAGGTGACGCGCGGGCTTATGGCCGCGCTGTTCCTCGCCACCGGCGCCCTCAAGGCGTGGGATCCCGCGGGCACGGCCACGAGCCTCGGCCATTACCAACTGTTGCCCGCCGTCCTTGTGGTGCCCTCAGCCTACTACGGCCCGTGGCTCGAATGGGTCGCCGGCTGCGCCCTCCTCTCACGGCGCCTGCGCGCGGGCGGCTGGCTGCTGTCGGCGCTGCTGGGCGCGGTTTTCCTCGCCTTTACCGGTTCCGCGTTGGCGCGCGGACTCGACATCAGCTGCGGCTGCTTCGGCACCGGCCACCGCGGCAACCTGCCGGCGATGGCCGCGCTCGACGTCGTAATCGTGATTCTCAGCCTGCGCGGGCTCGCAGGATGCGTCCGCGCGCGGCGAGATACAGCAGCGCCACCAGCACCGCGAACGGAATGAGCGAAAGCGCATCGGACCACGGCCCGTGGAAGAACGGGTTGTGCGCCAGCGACCACGAGAAGAGCGCGGCATCGAAGCGGTCGAGCACGCCGGCGAGAAATGCGATGCCAATGCCGGCGATCGCTCCGCCCGCGATGTAGCCCGACGCGAGCAGCACGCCGGGGCTCTTGTCGCTTTCCTCGATTTGCTGCGCCTCGGTCAGCTGGGCGTGCGCGGGATCCCGCTTGGCCCGCCGGTCCACCAGCCAGCGCACCAGGCCGCCGACGAAGATCGGCGACGACGACGAGAGCGGCAGGTAGACGCCAACCGCAAAGGCCAGCGCGGGGATGAACGACATTTCCAAAATCACGGCGATCATCACGCCCAGCAGCACCAGCGCCCACGGCAACTTCTGGTCGAGGATGCCCTTGATGATGTAGGAAACGAGCACCGCCTTCGGCGCTTCAAACTTGTTGGTCACCGTCGTGCCGTCGGGTCGCGTGCGGTGCGTGCCGTTGATGCCGGGGTCGACCAGCCACACGGCCTGGCCGGCTTCGTCGACGAGGTAGCGGCCCGCGGGCGCGCCGGCGTCG
>JBMSWZ010000137.1:0-4885 GCA_049425105.1 Cephaloticoccus sp. | reverse complement strand
CCGTGTTCGCGCCCGAAGTCTACACCGACATCAGCACGGAGAAAGTCTTGGTGATGGAGCGGATCGACGGCGAACCTGTCGGCCGGCCGACCCTGCCGCCGGCCAAGCTTGGCGATATCGCCCGGCATGGCGCGGGGTCGCTCATGCGCCAGGTGCTCATTGACGGATTCTTCCACGCCGATCCGCACTCCGGCAATGTCATGATCACGCGTGACGGCCGGCTGTGTTTCCTCGACTGGGGTCTGGTCGGTCACCTCACCCGGCGGCTGCGCTACGCGCTGGCGGATTTTTGGATCGCCGCGGTGGAGCAAGACGCCGACCGCATCGAGCAGATCGCGGCCGATCTGGCCCCGGTCGACGCCCGGCCGGACCTGCGGGCCATGGAAAAGGAAATCACGCTCACGCTGCGCGAGGAGCTCAACTTCAACATCGACCGGCAGGAACTCGGCCGCGCCATGTTGAAGCTGCTGTTCATCTTCGGCCAGCATGGCATCCCGTTGTCGCGGGACTATTCGCTGATGGCCAAGGCCGTGCTCTCCATCGAGGAAGTCGGGCGTACGCTGGATCCCGAAATCGACCTGCGCTCGCCGGCCACGACCGTGATCCGCGAGGTGCAACGCGAACGCAACAGCCCCCGCACCCTGCTCCGGCGCAGCCGTGAACTGTTGCGCGGCACGCTGGCCGGCCTGCAGGACCTGCCGTCCAGCCTGCACCGCCTGATGCGCCGGCTCGAGCACGACAACATCACGATCAACTTGCAGCACCGCGGCCTGGAGGACCACGACGACGCCATGAAGATCGCCGCCAACCGCATCGCGATGGGCGTGATCATCGGCGCGCTGATCATCGGCTCCTTGTTGATCGTCACCACCGGCATCCAGCCCCATCTCTTCGGCTATCCGGCCCTGGGCATCATCGGCTACCTCCTGTCGGCCGTCCTCGGTCTGTATGTGATCTGGGACATCATCCGCCACGGCCGCCACAAATAGTTGCCGACCGCCGGGGTCGCCCGCTACTGCTGGCCCATGCTGGAAACCGCCCAGTCCCCCGCGCCTTCGCGCCCCGTTGCCCGCCCCGTCCGCCCGGAAATCCTGGCGCCGGCCGGCGACTGGGATTGCGCGCGCGCCGCGGTCGAGAATGGCGCGGATGCGATCTATTTCGGCCTGGAGCGTTTTAATGCCCGCATGCGCGCCAAGAATTTCACGCAAGCGGACCTGCCGGCGCTCATGGCTTTCCTGCACCGCCGCGGCGTGCGCGGCTACGTGACGTTCAATACCTTGGTTTTTGCCGACGAATTGGAATCGGCCGAGGACTACCTGCGCACCATCATCGCCGCCGGGGTCGACGCCGCGATCGTGCAGGACATCGGTATCTGTCGCCTGATTCGGCGGCTCTCCCCCGACTTTCCGATTCATACCTCCACCCAGATGACGGTCACGAGTCCCGCCGGCGTGGAGTTTGCCCGCGGCCTCGGCGCCCAGTTGGTGGTGCTGGCGCGCGAAAATTCTTTGGCCGAGATCAACGCCCTCCAAACCGCGCAGGCGTCTTCACCGGCGGTCCTGCCCCTGGAGGTGTTCGTGCACGGCGCCCTCTGCGTCGCCTACTCCGGCCAGTGCCTCACGAGCGAGTCGTTGGGCGGGCGTTCCGCCAATCGCGGCGAGTGCGCCCAAGCCTGCCGCCTGCCCTACGAGTTGATCAGCGACGGGCAAAAAGTCGATCTGGGGGATCGCAGTTACTTGCTCAGCCCGCAGGACCTTTCCGGCCTGGCCGTGCTCCCGGACTTGGTAAAAGCCGGCGTCGCCTCCCTCAAGATCGAGGGACGGCTTAAATCGCCCGAATACGTCGCGAGCATCACCCGCGTCTACCGCCAGGCCCTTGACCGCGTCATGGCGGAACTCACCGGCGAAGCGCCGCCGGCCTTCTCCGAACGCGCGGCCCGATACGAACTTGAAATGAGTTTCTCCCGCGGCCTCTACACCGGGTGGTTCCGCGGCATCAACAATCAGGAACTCGCCCACGGCCGGTTCGGCACCAAACGCGGTGTCTACCTCGGCGAAATTTCGCGCCTCAATGGCGAGACCGTGCACCTCCGCTCCGCGGCCCCGATCAAGCCCGGCGACGGCGTGGTCTTCGACGCCGGCCGGCCCGAAGCCGGCGAGGAAGGCGGACGCGTTTATCAGGTGGACGAGCACGGAGGGGAACTGGTGCTCCATTTTGGGCGCGGCGACATCGACTTCCGGCGGGTGCGGGCCGGACAAAAACTGTGGAAAACGAATGACCCCGCGCTGGATCGCGAGGTGCGCGCCACCTACGCAGGCGACAAGGTCCGGTTTCAGCGCCCGCTCGACCTCGACGTGCACGGCCGCGCCGGCGGTCCGCTCACCGTGATCGCCCGCGATGGCGACGGACATGTGGTCAAAGTCGAGTCCACGACTCCCCTCGCCAAGGCCGAAAACCAACCGCTGACCGCCGAAAAACTCGCCGCCCAGCTCGGGCGGTTGGGCGGCACGCCATTCCGCCTGCGCACCCTTGAGTGCGCGCTCGAGTCCGGCCTGATGCTGCCCTTGAGCGAACTTAACCATTTGCGGCGCGAGGCCGTGGCCGCGCTCGATGCCCTGCGCGCCGCCCCCAAGCGCTGGACGCTCAACCCGCGTGCTCCCAGGACCACCGTGGTTGCCCGCGCCACGCCACCGGTCGCCGCCCCGGCCGAAATCATCGCCGTGATCCGCAATCTCGACCAGCTGGCTCCGGCGTGGGAAGCCGGGATACGCACGATTTACTGCGAATTCGAAAACCCCAAGCACTACCGCGAGGCCGTGGCCGATTTTCGCGCGCACCAGGCCCGCCAAGAAACCGGGGGTCGCGGCTCGATCTGGGTGGCGCCGCCCCGCATCTTCAAACCCGGCGAAGCATGGATTCTCCAACAGGTGCGGTCGTGCGCGGCTGACGGCTACCTCGTCCGCAATCACGAGCACCTGCGGTTTTTTGCGCCGGATCGAAAGCGCGGCGACTTTTCCCTGAACGTCGCCAACCCGCTCACCGCCGAATACTTCGTCGCGCACTACGGTCTGGAGCGGGTGACCGCGAGCTACGACCTCAACGTCGCCCAGCTCGAGGCGCTGCTGCGGGCTTCGCCGGGCGCTTGGTTCGACATCAACCTGCACCAACACATGCCCATGTTTCATATGGAGCACTGCGTGTTCTGCGCCTTTCTCTCCAGCGGCAAGGATTACCACGATTGTGGCCGGCCCTGCGAAAAACACCGCGTGGCCCTGCGCGACCGCGTCGGGGCGGAACTGCCGCTCCGCGCCGACGCCGGCTGTCGCAACACCGTGTTCAACAACCGCGCGCAGACCGGCGCGGAATACGCCGGGCGCTTGGTCGACCTGGGCGCACGGTCCTTCCGGATCGAGTTCATCAATGAGTCCGCCCCCGAGGTCACGCGCACGCTGACCAGCTATCAAGCGCTGCTGCGGGGCGAGCTCACGGGCGCCGAGCTCTGGCGTCAGCTCAAGCTCCTGAACCAGCTGGGCGTCACCCGCGGCCAGCTCGATGCCACGCCGCAGGTGATCCTGCGCAAATCCTGACCGCGCTCAGCCGCGCTTGCGCAGGGCGACGACCACCCCGGCGGCGATCAACACCCCGCTGCCCGCGTAATACCACACATGGTCCGGCTGGCGGGCCTTGCGATCCCAAGTGTTGGCCACGGAGGCGCCGACCACGGAATCTTCCCGACGGGACGCCATGATAATCACAAAGATACCAGCGGCGATGAGGATCAGGGCGGAGGCGATCTTGGGCATAAATCAGCAAGGTTGAGGTTCTGGAGCGGGAACCAAGACGGGGCCGCTTTCGCGACCCCGTCAGGTCAAGCTTCAACTAACATTCCTGCGTATGCACCGCAGGAAGTGACGCCTCAAGGACACAATCCCCGCAACCGGGTTCCATCGTCGCCCGCACCCTCAGCGCAGCCAGCGCGGGATTTCTGGTGTGGACTCACCGCGCATCTGCTTCTTAGTGGCCTCTCAAACCCGCATCATGTCCGCCGCTACTCCCAGCACCCCGACCGGCAAGCCCGCCAACGGCGCCGCCAAGACCAATGATCTCGAGATCAAGGACGCGCACCTGATTTTCCAATCCGCTTGGGATGAACTGGAAGAGAATGTCGGCCGGGAGAACCTGCGATTCCCCAAGGAAATCATCCTTCTCGGCGGTGCGCCGGGCGCCGGCAAGGGCACCAACACGGCGTTTATCGCCAAAGCCCGCGGCCTGACCTGTCCGCCCGTGGTCATCAGTGCCCTGCTCGACTCCCCCGAAGCCAAGCGGCTGAAGGACGCCGGTGCGATGGTCGGCGATCGCGAGGTCATCAGCCTGCTGCTCACCGAGTTGATGAAGCCGGCCTACCGCGACGGCGTCATCCTCGATGGCTTCCCCCGCACCCGCGTGCAGGTGGAGTGTCTCAAGATGCTGGTGGACAAGATGCACCAGCTGCGCCGCGAGTTTTTTGGCACGCCGCTCGGCATGCATTTCCGGCAGCCGACCATCCACATCATGGTGCTCTTCGTGGATGAAAAGGAGTCCATTGCCCGCCAGCTCAAGCGCGGCCGTGAGGCCCATGAGGCCAACGAGAAGGCCTCCCGCGAAGGACTGCCTCCGCCTTTCGAGGTCCGCAAGACCGACCTCAGCGAGGAGGCGGCCCGCAACCGCTACCGGGTCTTCAAGGAGCGCACCTACGAGCCGCTGCAGTCGCTCCGGACGATCTTCCATTACCATTTCATCAACGCCCAGGGCACCTTGCCGGAAGTCCAGGCGCGCATCATCAAGGAGCTACAGTACCAGAGCTCGCTCGAGCTGTCCGAGGAGAGCCATGACCTCATCTCGCCCA
>JBMSWZ010000136.1:0-4906 GCA_049425105.1 Cephaloticoccus sp. | reverse complement strand
CGCGGCGCCCCCGCCGCGCTCTGCGTGCGTCCGAATCCCAATCTTCGCGGCGAGGGCGCCGCGGCTCCATCTGACGCCGCACCGGTGCCGTCTTCCCTTTTCCTCAATCTCAACTACAACCCGAACCTAGAAAAGTCATGAGCACGACAACCCCCTCCAGCCTTGAAGCCAAACTCCAGCAATTCGGCGGCAACGCCGTGGATCTGCTGCGCCACGCCCCCACCGGCGGCTATCAATTCCCGGACAAGCCGGAATACTCCAACTGGCGCGACGAGCAGGCCGCCTGGCAGAACACCGTCGTCTTCTTCGACCAGTCCTTCCACATGAAGGACACCTACTTCGAGGGCCCGGACGTGATGCGTCTGCTCTCCGACGTCGCGGTCAACACCTTCAAGAATTTCGGCCCCAACAAGGCCAAGCAGATCGTGGCCTGCAACCACGACGGCCATGTCATCGGTGACGCGATCCTCTTCGGTCACTCTGAAAACAAGGTCAGTGTCGTCGGCCGTCCCTCCGTCCCGAACTGGGTGGAATACAACGCGATCAAGGGCGGTTACGACGTAAAGGTCACGCGCGACGAGCGCACCGTGGCCAACGCCGGCCGTCGGCTGATCTACCGCTACCAGATCCAGGGCCCGAACGCGCTCGAGCTCATCAAGAGCGTGCACGAGGGCGAGTTCCCCGAGATCAAGTTCTTCAACATGGGCGACCTCAAGATCGCCGGCCGCCGGGTGCGCGCGCTCAACCACAGCATGTCGCGCCGCGGCGGTCTCGAACTCCACGGTCCCGCCGAGGACGGCGAGGTCGGGCGCGAGGCTATCCTCAAGGCCGGCGAGAAATACGGGATGGTGCAGGGCGGCGCGCGTTCTTACTCCACCGTCTCGCCCGAGAGCGGCTGGATTCCCTCCCCGATGCCCGCCATCTGGACGCCAGCGCTCAAGGAATACCGCGAGTGGCTTCCGGCGAACGGCTTCGAGGCCAGCGCCTCGATCGGCGGCAGCTTCGCCTCCTCCAACATCGCCGACTACTACCAGACCCCGTGGGATCTCGGTTACGGCCGCCACGTGAAGTTCGACCACGACTTCATCGGCCGCGAGGCGCTGGAGAAGCTCGAGTCCCAGCCCCACCGCCGCAAGCTGTGGCTGCGCTGGAGCAAGGAGGACTCGCTCAAGATCTTCGCCAGCCAGTTCGGCGACGGCCCGCGCTACAAATACATGGAGATGCCCAACGCCTACTACGCCATCCTGCCCTTCGACAAGGTGCTCGTCGGCGACAAGCTGGTCGGCCTCTCCACCTACACCGTCTACACGGTCAACGTGAAGGGCTGGTTCTCGCTCGCGATGCTCGATGAGAGCGTCGCCGACGGTTCCGAGGTCACGCTCGTTTGGGGTGAGGAAAACGGCGGTTCGCCGCGTCCCACCGTCGAGCGCCACGTCCAGACGGATGTGCGTTGCACCGTTTCCTACAACCGGTTGAACGAGGCATGAGCTCCGCCGAACCCGCGCACCTGCGTTTGATCGCCTCGTGCCCCGACCGCGTCGGGATCGTCGCCCGCGTGGCGACGTTCCTGGCCGGGCACGGCGCGTCGATCACCGAGGCCGCGCAATACAACGACCCGCGCAGCGGGATGTTTTTCATGCGCTCGGAGTTCGTCGTCAGCGGCGGCGCCGACGTGGTGCCCGGCCTCACCGCGGCCTTCCAGCCGCTGGCCGAGGAGATGAAGATGGAGTGGCGATTGGTCGACGCCGACCGCCGCCAGCGCGTCGTGCTGCTCGTGAGCAAGTTCGACCACTGCCTCGCCTACCTGCTGCACCGCCGCAAGGTCGGCGACCTCGAGTTCGACGTGCCTTGCGTCATTTCCAATCACGAAGACCTGCGCTCGCTCGTCGAGTGGTATGGCATTCCCTACCACCACGTGCCGGTGCCGAAGGATCCGGAAGGCAAGCAGGCCGCGCTGCAGAAGACGGCTGACCTCATCGGCGAGGCCGAGCCCGACACGATCGTGCTCGCGCGCTACATGCAGATCTTCCCGCCCTGGCTCTGCGCACGCTACCGGCACCGCGTGATCAACATCCACCACAGCTTTCTCCCCTCGTTCGTGGGCGCCAAGCCCTACCATCAGGCGGAGGAGCGCGGCGTGAAGCTGATCGGCGCGACCTGCCATTACGTGACCGAGGAACTCGACGCCGGCCCGATCATCGAGCAGGACGTCGTGCGCATCCGCCACAGCGACTCGATCAAGGACATGATGCGTCTCGGCAAGGACGTGGAAAACGCCGTGCTTTCCCGCGGCTTCCGCTACCACCTCGAGGACCGCGTCATCGTCCACGGCAACAAGACGATTCTGTTTTCGTGAGGGTTCTTGATTAACCGCGAAGCACGCGAAGGGCGCTAAGATCAGAAAAGGACAATTCAGAAGCCAGGAAGCCATGAACCAATCCAGACTTTGGAATTTTCTACCTTTCGCTGTCGGTTTCAGGGCCTTTGCTTGGCGAACTTAGCGACCTTGGCGGTTGATGGTCGGCAAGGTGGACCGGCACGTCCCTGTGTCGGTTTTTGACGGAAACGAACGAATTCCGAAGCCAAGAATCGATGAATTATTCCTGGTTTCCTGGCTTCTGAATTAGTGCTCAGGATTCTGTGCCTTCGTGATCTTCGTGGCCTTCGTGGCCAAATTCGGCTCTCATCACCGACCGTGAATCCTCCGACCACGCCCGGTTACACCCTGACCCCGACCGCCTTGGAGCGCTGGCGCGACAAGGGGTTGACGCTCGAACCCGCGGCGGACGGAGGAATTGAGGCGACGTTTCGATTTGAAGGCAGCACCTGCGGCGGCGTGCCGCTGGCGATGATCTACCGCGTGTCGCTCAGCCCCGAGGCCGACGGCCGCCGGATCCGCGCGCTGGACTGCGCATCCGCGCCGGACAACGACGGCCATGAGAGCATGTGCAGTTTCTATCACACCAACGGCCGCATCCTGGAATTCGCCGCCGCGGAGAAACCTCTGCTGGGCGAACCCCTCGACGCCGTGCTCACCTGGCGGCCGAAAATTGTTTCCGCCGCCTGCCTCTGCGCCCCACAAAGCCGCACGCACAAGTGGACCGCCGTCTTCCAGACCATTCACTTCGCTCTGCATCCGCCGGCTTTAACGGCGGCGGCAGCGGAAGTTTAACCACGAAGACACGAAGGGCACGAAGACCGGAGGGAAAAATTCAGAAGCCAAGAAGCCATGAATCATTCCTGGTTTCCTGGCTTCAGAATTCCCCACCGATTGCTTGAGATCTTCGTGCCCTTTGTGGCTTCGTGGTTAACTATTTCACCTCGGCGTATGCTTCACGCCTGCGCCGCTGACGCGGCATAGGCGTCAGGCTTGCGCCGCATTCGCGGCATAAGCCTCCATACCCACACACGAGCACACCAAGTTGCGGTCGCCGTAGACGTTGTCGACGCGGCCGACGGCGGGCCAGAATTTCGAGGCGCGGGTGTGGCGGTCGGGGAAGGCGGCGGTGTCGCGGGAGTAGGGGTGCGTCCACTTGGTGGCGGTGACGACAGCGGCGGTGTGCGGCGCGTTTTTCAACGGGTTGTCGGTCGCGTCGCTCTCGCCGCTGGCCACGGCGGCCATTTCGCCGTGGATGGCGATCAGGGCGTCGCAGAACCGGTCGAGTTCGCTCTTCGTTTCGCTCTCGGTGGGCTCGATCATGAGCGTGCCGGGCACGGGGAAGGACATGGTGGGCGCGTGGTAGCCGTAGTCGATCAGGCGCTTGGCGACGTCCTCGACCTCGATGCCGCGTTGCTTCCACGGGCGGAACTCAAGGATGCACTCGTGCGCGACGAGGCCACTGGCGCCGCGGTAGAGCACCGGGAATACATCGGCCAGGCGCTTGGCGATGTAATTGGCGTTGAGGATGGCGGTCTGCGTCGCGCGGGTGAGGCCGTCCGGGCCCATCATGCGGATATACATCCACGAGATGACGAGGATGCTCGCGCTGCCGTAGGGCGCGGCGGAAACGGCGCCGGCGGTGTGGGCGCCTTGCGCGAGCGCGTTGGGGATGCGCACCAGCGGATGGCCGGGGAGGAAGGGCGCGAGGTGCGCGGCGACGCCGATGGGCCCCATGCCGGGACCGCCGCCGCCGTGGGGGATGCAGAAGGTCTTGTGCAGGTTGAGGTGGCAGACATCGGCCCCGATGAACCCGGGCGAGGTCAGGCCGACCTGCGCGTTCATGTTGGCGCCGTCCATGTAGACCTGGCCGCCGTGCTCGTGGATGGTGGCGCAGATGTCCATGATGGCGGTTTCAAACACGCCGTGGGTTGATGGGTAAGTGACCATGAGCGCGGCGAGGCGCTCGGCGTGTTGCGCGGCCTTGGCCTTGAGGTCGGCCACGTCGATGTTGCCGTTGTCGTCGCAGGCGACGGGCACGACCTGCATGCCGCACATCGCGGCGCTGGCGGGGTTGGTGCCGTGCGCGCTGGTGGGAATGAGGCAGACGTTGCGCTGCGTGTCGCCGCGCGACTCGTGGTAGGCGCGGATGGCGAGCAGCCCGGCGTATTCACCCTGCGAGCCGGCGTTGGGCTGCAGCGAGACGGCGGCGAAACCGGTGATCTCGGCGAGCCAGGCCTCGAGGTCGGCGAACAGTTTCTGGTAGCCGCGCGTCTGCTCGACCGGCGCGAACGGATGCAGCCGGCCGAACTCCGGCCACGACACCGGGAACATCTCGCTCGTGGCGTTCAGCTTCATCGTGCACGAGCCGAGCGAGATCATCGAGTGGCAGAGCGAGAGGTCCTTCGCCTCGAGGCGCTTGATGTAGCGCAGCATCTCGTGCTCGGTGTGGTAACGGTTGAAAACGGCGTGCGCGAGGAACGGCGACGTGCGGTCGCGGCCGTGGCCGTAGGTGCGCTCGACGTCATC
>JBMSWZ010000135.1:0-4963 GCA_049425105.1 Cephaloticoccus sp. | reverse complement strand
CATCCTCCTGTCCATTCCCGGCCTGCCCTTCGACTGGTGGTCGCAGTTTCGATTGGAGGCGAAATATGGCTTCAATAAAACCACCCCCGGCCTGTGGGTGAGCGACAAGCTCAAGGGCCTGTTGGTGGCCTGCGCCTTGGGCTTTCCGCTGCTGTGGGTCATCCTTTCGCTGGTGAACTGGGTGGGGGCATCGTGGTGGCTGTGGGGCTTTGGCGTGCTCTTCGGCTTCCAGATCCTGATGCTCGTGCTTTATCCGAAACTGATCCTCCCGCTTTTCAACAAACTCACGCCCCTGCCCGAGGGCGAGCTGCGGGAGCGGCTGCTGGCCTTGGGTGACCGCACGGGGTTTCGCGCCCAGGCGATCGAGGTCATGGACGGCTCGAAACGTTCCGGCCATTCCAACGCCTTTTTCACCGGCTTCGGCCGCTTCCGCCGCATCGTCCTGTTCGACACCCTGATCAACCAGCTGAGCACCGCGGAGCTCGAGGCGGTGCTGGCGCATGAAATCGGCCATTACCGCCGCGGCCATATCCCAAAGATGATCGCGGTTTCCGCGGTGATGCAGCTCGGCGGCTTCGCGCTGATCGCGTGGCTGGCCCAAAGCCCTTGGTTCAACCAGGCGTTTGGATTTCCGCCGGGCGAGCTGGCGCCGTCCCTGCTGCTCTTCGGACTCCTGAGCGGGGCGGTGACTTTCTGGCTGTCGCCGCTTGGGAATCATTTTTCGCGCCAGCATGAGTATGAAGCCGACGCCTTTGCCCGCGACGCCATGGGCGGGCCCACGGCGATGATCGGAGCCCTGCGCAAACTCGCGCAGAAGAACCTGAGCAATCTCACGCCCCATTCGTGGTTCAGCGGGTTTTACTACTCGCACCCGACGACGGTGGAGCGGGAGAAAGCCCTGCTGACGCCGGCATGAAAGGGTGGGCGTGGCTGGGCGTCGTGTGGATTCCGACGGGCAGCGTCGCCGCCGATCGGGTGGTGGACGGCGTTTACCGGCAGGCTTATCCCAAGCCCGAGGCGGCCAAGGCGGCGCTGCGCGCGGTGATCCGTCAGATCGATGCCGACGTGCTCGTCCTGCAGGAGCTGGGGCCGGCGCCGTATGTGGAGGAGCTGCAGCGCGGCCTGGCGGCCTCCGGCACGCCCTATCCCCACGCGGCACTGCTGGAGGGGGCGGATGCCACGCGGCACGTCGCGGTGCTGGCGCGCGGGCCGTTCCGCGCCGTCACCCCGCATGCCGGATTGGTCTTTCGGTATCGCGGCGAAATCGAGGCGGTGAAACGCGGTGTGCTGGAGGTGGGAATCGATACGCCGGCGGGACCGTTGACCGTCTGGGCGGTGCACCTCAAGAGCCGCTACACCGATGAACCGGAAGACCCGGGCTCGGCCGCGCGGCGGGCCGGCGAGGCCCGGGCGGTGCGCGACCTCATCCTTAAGCGCACCGGGGACCTGGAGGGGGCGTTGTTTTTGATCGCAGGCGATATCGCAGGCGATTTCAACGACGCGAAGAACAGTGCGGCGGTGCGTGCGCTCACGCAGCGCGGCGAGCGCGCGTTTGCCTATGTTGTGCCCGCGGCGGACTCGCGGGGCGAGCACTGGACCTACCACTATCGCAAGGCGGACGCCTACTCGCGGGTGGATCACATCTTGGTGTCGTCGGCGCTCCAACCCTTCGTGCGCGACGGCCGCGCGATCATTGCCGATGCCCGGGAAGTTCGGGCGGCCAGCGATCACTGTCCGGTGGTGGTGACGCTGGAATTCGACGACGGACCTCAGATCGCCGCGACCACCAGCCAGACGACCGCGGCGACGAGCGCGACGGCCAGGGACTGACGCACGCGGTAGTTCCGTGCGCCGTCGGTCGGCAGCAGCGAATAGGCCGGGGCGGGCGCCCAGAAGTAACGCTTGAAATTCGTCCACGCGAAGGTCGGGTCCTTCAGCAGCATGGAATAGAGGGTGCGCACGTCCTCCACGTTGGGCGGCTCGCGGTATTTGAGGATCGATTGCTCGGTCGCTTGGGCGACGGCGGTGGCGTTGACCAAGGTGAAGGGCACGGTGACCGGCTCGTCAGGGCCGGCCGGCACGGGAATATCTTTCCAGCGCCAGTTGCGGTAGGTCCGGGCGGTCACGCCGGCAAAGGCGCCGTGCCGGCAAAGGTGGAGTAAGTCGGCGGAGTTGAGGGCGAGACCGTTGGCGTCAAAAACACCGCAGACGATCGCCTGCGGGTCGACGTAAACCCAGCGCAGCTGGTCGGACAGCCAGCACTCGTTCCACGAGTGGCCGTTGTAGACGACGATGTTGTCCTGCACCGTGGCGCCGAAGACAAAGCGCGTAGGGAGGCCGGCGCGATTGGCGAAGAAGCAGAAGATCTGGGCGTTTTGCGTGCACCACCCTTTGCCCGTGCCAGCGCGCATCTCCTCGAAAATCGCGAACGGATGCATCCAGCGAAAGTCGTCCTTCGGCACGCCACCGGCGTCGACCAGCACGGTGCGCATGAAGTGCACGATCTTCTCAATCTTCACTTGATCGGAATCGCCGGCGGCGATCTTGATTTCGTCGCGCAGGATCCGGTCGGCGCGCGCCAGATCGGCGGCGGGGATGTAACGGTAGTCGTCGACCCAGTTGCGCAGCGGCCGGCGGCGGAAACGTCCGATCGGCACCGCGGTATCGACGAGGAAAATGTCGTGGGGGAAACGCATTCGGTTTTTGCCGTAAAACGCGCGATCGATGATCTTGATGTCGAATTCGAGATCCGGCCCGATCCCGGAGGGCAATGGCCGCAGGACGTAGCGGTGCGTGTAGTCGTCGAGCGTGCGTTCGCCGCGTCCGGAGAATGCGTCGTCGATCAAGTCGATTTGCGGCGCATCGCCGGGCAGCGTGGCCGCGACCTTCCCGTCAATCAGCAGCTCCCACTTTTCGGGCCGCTCGCTCCAGACGAGATCGGGCGTGAGGCGCCGGCCGTTGAGCCGCCAGCGGCGAATGGTCGGACGCGCGGTGGGGTAGTTGAGCTGCGCGTAGTCGACGCCGCGATGCAACGATTCCCATTCGCGGCGGAGGAAAACCCAGAGATTAAGCCCGAGCAGGGCGAGGCAGGCGAGGGCGGGCCAGAACAGGGTGGGGAGGTCAGGCATGGGGATGAAAGTTTCCGGGCATGAAAAAGGGCGGGCTTGGGGGCCCGCCCTTTTCGCAAGGCATCAGTTGGCGGTCACTGTGACCGGTATGGTCACTTCGCCGGATTCGTAACCCTTGAGGAAGAGGCTGCCGGAGCCGGGGCGTCCGCCCTGCACGTTGACGGTGACGGAGGTTTCGCCCGCGGGGACGATGACCTCGGCCATGATCACACACTCCGGCACGTCGGTCGTGACGTCCAGGAGCAGACCGCCGGCCGGTGCCGGGTTGGGCACGGAGAAGGTCAGTGGTTGCACGCTGCCGGTGCGGAGGGTCAGGGCGGAGGGCATGACGCTTAGCGCGCTGGCGTCGACGCGGAACGTTCCGACGTTGGCGTTGCCGTTGGCCCCTGAGAGCATGACGGTGTAGTTGCGGCCGGGCTCCAGCGGCGGCACGAAAAAGCTGAGCGAGGAGGGAGACTCGAAGATCGTGCGCACGGGGGTGCCGTCGAAGTAGAGCGAGTCCTGCGGGGTGAAGCCGTAACCCACGACACCGATGCGGGCGCCGACGGGGCCGCGGTTGGCCTGCAGCGTGAGCACGTAGCGGTTGACGACACTGACCTTGTTGACCTCGGTGTAGGCTTCGCGGGGCTCGGTGCGGTCGTTGAACTGCACCTCGTAGTTCACGAGGAAGTAGTAGGCGAGCTCGGTGCGGCCGGCGGGCAGATGGTAATCGTATTCGTAGAAACCGCTGCCGATGCGGCTCTTCTGCATCTCGATGTTCTGACCGTCGATGATGATGTGCGGGCTTACGCTGCCCGGGACGATGGTGTGGCTTTTCTCGTCCACGCGCAGCGTGATGGTGTAAATGCGCGAGGGGTTTTCCGTCAGCGACGGCGGCGTGAGATTGGTGAGCGTGAGATCGTTGCAGCCGGGCAACAGGGCCAGGACGAACAACGCTCCGATCCACGTGAAAATTCGCCGTGCAGAAATGGGTCGGGAGTTTTGCATTGGTTTTCGGTTAAAACCGGTCAGTTAGAGGTTGTAGGTAATGAGTGGCACTGGGTTAGCGCAAGACAAAGCTGCACCGGCGGACCCGCTGGGAGTGTATGTGCACGTCCCGTTCTGCGCGTCGACCTGTGATTTCTGTGCGTTCTACCAGGTCCGCCCGACCGCGGGTGATGTCGCGAAGTTCCTCGGCAGCGTGGCCGCCGAGGCGGAATTGGTTACCTGGCGGCGTCCGGTCATCACCGTTTTCTGGGGGGGCGGCACGCCCGGCCTGCTGGCGCCGGCCGACCTCACGGCCTTGGGCGAGCTCGTGCGGGCGCGTTGCGGCGGCCAGCCGGCGGAATGGTCGGTGGAGCTGGCGCCCGCGTCGGTGACGGATGCCCGGCTGGCGGCGCTCAAGGACCTGGGCGTGACGCGCATCTCGATGGGGGTGCAGAGTTTCCAACCCGCGCTGCTGGACGCCTTGGGCCGGCAGCATACCCGCGAGCAGGTGTGGCGCGCCTACGACCGCGTGCGCGCCGCCAATTTTGCCAGCGTCAACCTCGACCTGATGTTCGCGTTGCCGGGACAGACCGAGGCGGAGTGGATCGCCGATGTGGCCGCGGCGGTCGCGTTGGCGCCGGATCACCTGTCCACGTATTGCCTGACCTTTGAGGAGGACACGGCGTTGTGGGTGAAGCTCTCGCAGGGGCGCGTGAAACTGGATGCGGAGCACGAGGCGCGGCTTTACGAGACGACCTGGGCGCAGCTTGAGGCAGCGGGTTATGCGCAGTATGAAGTGTCGAATTTCGCGCGCCCGGGGCATGCCTGCCGCCACAACCTCAACACGTGGCGAATGCACGAATGGGTCG
>JBMSWZ010000134.1:0-4994 GCA_049425105.1 Cephaloticoccus sp. | reverse complement strand
GCAGGACGCCGTGTGGAGCCAGCTCAAAACCGTCTTCGACCCCGAGATTCCCGTAAACATCGGCGACCTCGGTTTGGTTTACTCGATGGACATCGAGAAGAAGGACGACGGCGCCTACAAGGTGCTCGTCGCCATGACCCTGACCGCCCCCGGCTGCGGCATGGGCCCGGCCATAGCCGAGGACGCCAAGAGCAAGATTCTCCTCATCCCCGGCGTCGATGAAGCCGACGTGCGCATCACTTGGGAGCCACCGTGGAATCAGTCCATGATCTCCGAGGAAGGGAAGATGAAGCTCGGGCTGATCTGACCCTTCCGGTCGGGCAGCTGATTTCCTTGCGACGGCTTTTGAGTCGCAGCAGCGTCGGCCACCCTCATGGCTGGCGACTCTCGAAAACGTTCGATTGCCTTCAACCCCCGCGACCGGGCGTGGAGCGGCAAGCTGTGGGTGCGCCTGAACACCAGTGACGACCCCAAGATTTTCTTCATCTGGTCCCGCGTGGGCTGGGCGGCGGCAATCCTCATCGTGGCCGGCTGGCTGGGCTTGGCCGGCGCCGCGTGGGCATTCGTGAAATACCAACGCGGCGTCAGCGACGCGGACTTTATCGACCTGGCGTTTTACCCACTGCGTCACGAACACTACCGGGCAACTCTGGGGCGCCACGCCTACGCCCAGGCGCAGGCCGCCTTGGAACGCGGCGATGCAGGCCAAGCCTTGATGGAACTGCGTTCGGCGTTGGGCAAACTCCCGCACCACCTCGAGGTGCGGCACGACTTGGCCGCCCTGTATCAGCAATTCGGTCGGCCCGACGCTGCCATCGAGGTGATCGAAACCGGTCTGGCGCAGGCCGATGACGACCTGGACTACGCAAATTTTTATCTCCAGCTGCTCGAAGCCAACCAGCGCGATCGCGCAATCGCCACCTTCGGCGCCGAGACCTTGCCGGAAACCCCTGACGGCGCGCCCTTCCATCGTGAGGTGGCCCGCCAAACCGCCCGGGCCATGGCGCGGCTCGGCGAATACCAAGCCGCCCGCGCGCTGATTGACCACTGGGACCTGCACCGCACGACGCCCGGCCAGATCGACTTGGCGGTCATGGAAATTGCGGAAGGCAAACGTTTGGCCGCTATTGATCGCCTGGAGCAATTGCTCGGGGCCCATCCCGAGACCGAGTTCGCGGCTTTGCTGCTTGTCCAGGCCTACCGAGCCGAGGGCCGATTGGACGCCGCCCGCCGCATCGCGATTCGCCGGGTGCTGTTGAAGCCGGACAGCCCCGGCGCCCGGGCGGATCTGATCGGACTCCTGAGCGAGACGGGCGAGCACGCCGCCTCGGCCCGGGAGCGAGATGACTACCTTGTACGGTTTCAAGACGACGAACGCGCGCTCCAGTTGCTTCTCCAGACCGCCAGCCAAGTCAAAGATCCCGAGCTTGCCCGCCGGACGCTGGCCGCCGCGCCAACCGACCCGGAGGGCCGTCAGCCTCCGCTCCTTACGCTCGCCTGCATGCAGGCGGAGTGTGAGGCCGGGGCCTACGCCGCCGCGCTGCAAACCGGCGACCGCCTGCAGGGCCATCCGAATCTTTCCACCGGCGCGCAGGCCCGGCTCGGCATGCTTCGGGCTTGGGCGTCATTCAGCCTGAACCGCACCACCGCCGCCCAAACGTGGTTGAACCAGTTGTTCACCTTTCAAGGCCCGGCCTTCGAGGCCAACGCCGTCCTCCTCGCGCCCAACCTGGCGGCAATGGGCTTGCGGGAAGAGACCCGGCGGCTGCGCCTGGCCCTCGTGGAACGGGCCCCGGAAAACGCGGGTTACCTGATCCAACTCGTGACGGACGATCTTGAACAGCAATCGTGGGAGCACGTGCGAAGCCGCCTGCCGGCGCTGCTCGCGCTGGAGACCAAACCGGCCGCGTTGCTGCGGCGTCTCGTGCTCGTGGAGCACTACCTGAACCTCTCGCCCGACCTCATCCAACGGCTCCGCCTCGCCGCCGGGCAGGTGACACAGTAATCGCGCCCGCGGCTTGCCAAACGCCGGGCCACCGCCACTTTTGACCCCAATGCATTTCGCGAATCTCCAGACCGGCTTGAAGGAACCGCTCCCGCGCGCGGACGACGATGAGGATGAAGACGAGGAAACCGTCGCGGCCAAGAGCCCGATGCCCATCGCCGCCCTGATCCAGAGGAAGTTTCTGGAGCAGCGGAAGATCTTCCTCTGGGGCGCCGTCACCGACGAGACTGCCAAGGACATCACCGAAAAGCTGCTCTACCTCGAGGCCAGCGCGCCCGGGAAGGAAATCTATTTCTACATCAACACTCCCGGCGGCTCGATCACCGCGGGCATGGCCGTCTACGACACCATGCAGCTGATCACCTCGCCCGTTACCGTGATCGTCACCGGCATGGCGGCCTCGATGGGCTCGATTCTGCTCAGCGGCGCCAAGAAAGGCCGCCGGTTGCTTTACCCGCACTCCCGCGTGTTGATCCACCAGCCGCTCATTTCGGGGCGGTTCATCGGTCCCGCCACCGACATCAACATCCAGGCCCAGGAAATGGAAAAGCTCCGCGCCGAGCTGAACCAGATCCTGGCCGACGCCTCAGGCCAGCCGCTGGAACGCATCACGCGCGACACCGACCGCGACTTCTACCTCAACGCCAAGGAAGCGATCGAATACGGCCTGGCGGACAAGATCGTCGAGAAGGTCTGATTCCGGCGCCGTCCGGCGCTCATCGGGGCGGGGAATATCCCCGCCCTAATTTTTTGCCTTAGCGGCAAGCTGGTTGGCCGCGGCCTCCCACGCCATCGCCTGCCTGAGGTCGCCGTTGGCACTGGCCAACCGGACCCCGTCGCGCAGCCATTCCTCCCGCAACCCGTCAGGGAGGTCCCGCAAATGCAGCAGGTGCTGCAGCACCGTCTGCGCCTCGCCCCCCCCTTCCGCAGGCCTGCAGGATATCCGCCGCCGTCTTGAGCAGCGCCCAGTCGTTGGTCGGCACCGATCGCAAGTAGGTCGCGAAGCCGATGGCGTCCGCGGCGCCGGCCAGATCGCCTTTCGCCTGCAATCGCGTGGCCAGCTCGACGCCAAGCGCCAGGCTCGGTTGGTCCTGCAACTCGCGGCGCGCCAGCGCCAGCGCGGCATCCGGCTCGCCCACCCGATCCAGTCGCTGCATCTCGCGGACCGCCACATATGGGCGCCGGCCCGCGGGCAATTGCTCGCGCCCCAGCCACTGTTCCATCTCGCTGCGGGCAAACGGCCGGTAGAGCGGATCGCCGATCAGCACGTTCATCCAGCTGAAGCACGGCAGCGCCACCGTCGCGGCGTCACCGAGGGTCTGTCCCTCGGCCAGGGCCGCCAGCATCACGTGCGGGAAGTGCATGAACTGCAGGTAAGGCTCAAACACCGCCCCCGTCGTGGCCGCGGCTCCGCGGGCGACCAACGGGCCGCACCAGCCCGACGTGTCCGAACGCAAGGTTCCGGCGGAATAACTGTGGATGTGCACCGCGATCGCCCCGGGCGCGAGGCGGAATCCCGGCAGGCGGAAAGGCCCGTTGGCGTTGGTGGCATACCAGCCAAAATAGAGCGCCGGCGCGTCGAACCGCGCCCCCTCCGGGAAGGTGCCCGCCTCGTCGTGCACGGTCGGACGAAAGTCCATCGCCGTGGTTTGGTCGACGATCAGCCGCATCCATTGTTCGCCCTGCCGGTGCGGACCGCGCACGTCGGCATAGGCCCGCCCCACCAAGCCCCGGCGTTCCGCCTCGAGCGTGCCGTCAATCAGCGCGATAACGTCGCGAAACTGCGGGCCGTCGAGGCGACCGACTTTCACGATCATCTCCTGCACGAGCACCGAGGGGTCCCGGCTGCGGAACAGCGGATTGGGCACCAAGGCGTTGATGTCATAGTGCCCGAAGGCCAGCAGGGCCAATTCGGAGTCCACCGCCGACCGGTTGGTGCGGAGCTCGCTGCGTTCGCGGAGACCCGGCTGCTCCCGGAATAGCTCCGGGTTGTGATTGATGCGGAGCGGCACGCCCCGGCAGACCACGAGGTAGGACAGCCGGTGGCCGGAGGAGACCAGATTGCGCCGGCCCACATCGTCAAACTCCTGCGACTGCAGCGCATCGATCCATTCGCGGCGGATCAGCTCGTCTTGCAGGGGCTGCCAGATGCTGAGGACGAAATCGCGCCACGTGATCGTCTCCACCGTCGGCATCGGCAGGGCGATGATGTTCTCGGCCGACACCCCGCGCTTCTCCGCGTAATACCGGGCAATGCGCACGGAATCCTCATCCGCCTCGTTGGCCAGGATCACGACGCGCGCCGCCAGGTCTTCCGCCGCGGTGGACCGGGCGCAGGCCAGGACGAAACAGGCAAGCACGAGGAATCGCTTCACGCCCTCGACTCTGGCAGCCCGGCGCGGCCCCTGACGAGGCTTCATTCGTCCGCTTGCCTTGGCCTGCGGGCTTTGCTTGGGTCGGCGCGGTGATGGATTCCGCCGTTCCGCCCCGTGGAAAAACCGCCCGCACGGGCTGATGATTCCTGCCGCTCGTCCCCGCCCTCAGTCACTCCTTCCATCATGCACTACCTTCTCATCGCTTTCGGCGGCGCGCTCGGCAGCGTGGTGCGTTACTGGCTGTCCACCGTCGTCGACACCCGGCTCAACTCCGGTTTTCCCTGGGGCACGCTCGGGGTCAACGTCACCGGCTGCCTCCTCATCGGCCTGCTCGCCAGCCTCGACGCCGGCGACCGGCTGCTGGGCAGCGCCCAGACCCGATTCTTCCTGATGACCGGCCTGTGCGGCGGTTACACCACGTTCTCCTCCTTCAGCCTGCAAACGCTGAGCCTGATGAAGGAGGGCAACTGGCACCTCGCCCTCACCTATGTGCTCGGCTCCGTCGTGCTGTGCCTCGGCGCCGTCTGGCTCGGCCATGCCGGCGCGGGCTGGCTGCACACCGCGCGCTGACGGGGTGCCCGGTCAGGGCTTGCCGGCCGCGCGCTTGGCGAGCT